>CALVIP010000004.1 GCA_944331715.1 uncultured Bacilli bacterium | reverse complement strand
AAACAATATAAAAATGGTGTAACTGCTATCTATGACTTAAGCCTTAATATAAAGAAAGGTTCTTTTGTCTTTGTAATAGGTGGTTCAGGCTCTGGTAAAAGTACTTTTATCAAGATGTTATACCGTGAAGAAAAACCAACTAGTGGGGAAATCTATGTAGGTGGTATTAATGTTGCAAAACTTAGAAATAGTAAGGTATATAAATTAAGACGTAAATTAGGAATTGTCTTCCAAGATTATCGCTTATTACCAAAGTTAACAGTTTATGAAAATGTTGCCTTTACAATGGAATCAATTGGTGCGACTAAACAGGAAACAAGAAAAAAAGTCTTAAAAGCTTTAGAACTAGTAGGACTTAAAGCTAAGATACATAACTACCCAGACCAATTATCAGGAGGAGAACAACAACGTGTTGCCATAGCAAGAGCGATTGTTAATGAACCAAGAATATTACTTTGTGATGAGCCTACAGGAAACCTTGATCCAGAACGTAGTATGGAAATAGTCAAAGTTCTAGAAGAAATCAATAAAACATGTGGTACAACCATCATCATGGCAACTCATGACAAAGAAATAGTTAATAAAATGCAAAAAGAAGTTGTACTCCTAAAGGATGGTAGACTTATTAAACATCTTGAGAAAGGAGGCTATGAAGAATGAAATTTTTTAGAATGTTAAGAAGAAGTATAAGAGATGCTTTCAAAAGTGTCTTTAGAAACTTTAGCCTTTCACTTGCCTCTATCTCATGTATAACAATTACACTAATTATTGTAGCAATTTCAATAATAGTTACTTTCAATGTTCAAAACTTTACTAAAGAAATGGAAAAAGATTTAACAATAGTTGTATTTCTAGACACTGATACAACTGAAGAAGAAGTAGAAGAGATAAGAGATAAATTAGAATCTATGAGTAATGTTGAGTCTTTGACTTATCAAAGTAAAGCTTCAGTAAAAGAAGAAATGAGCCAAGAAAATGAAGTTTTCAATGAAGTAATGAGTACTTGGGATGATGAAGATAATCCACTAAAAGATACTTTTCAAGTAAAAGTAAAAGTAGTTGAAAGAATATCAAACACAGCAAAAAATATAGAGAAGATTGATAAAGTAAGTTCTGTTAAATATGGTGAAGGTATGGTAGATAACTTAATAGAAGCATTTGAAGCAGCACAAAATGTCTCATATGGAATGGTAATAGCTTTAATACTAGTAACAGTATTCTTAATTATCAATACAATTAAACTAACAATCTTCTCAAGAAAAAGAGAAATATCTATAATGAGACTAGTAGGAGCATCTAACTTTACAATTAAAACACCATTTATAATAGAAGGTATGGTCTTAGGACTATTAGGTTCAATTATTCCAATATTAATAGTATGCTTTGGCTATATTGCTCTATATAATCACTTTGATGGTTATTTATATAGTAGAATGATAACTTTAATCGAGCCAGAACCATTTATCTATATGGTATCAGGAATAGTCTTAGTAATAGGTATAATTGTAGGTATGATAGGTTCAGCTTCTGCTGTTAGAAAGTATTTAAAAGTATAAGATAAAAGAGAATAAATGGAGGTGTTTCAATGAAAAAGATAAGTTCAGTTATATTATTAATTTTATTAGCAGTATTTATAATACCAGTTAATACAAATGCTAAAACTTTGAAACAACTAGAAGATGAAGTAAATAAGTTTACAGCAGACCTTGAAAGTAAGAATAATCAAATCGCTGCAAATGATGCTGAAGTAGCAGAAATAAAACAAAAAATAGCTGATTATGAAAATCAAATTAGCTCAATAAAAAGTGAAACTGAAGTTTTAGAGCAAGAAATAGAAGAATCAAACAATGAAATCGCTGAAAAAAGTGAACAAAGTAAATCTTTATTTCAATATCTTCAAGTTAGTGAAGGAGAAAATGCTTATGTAGAGTATATTTTTGGAGCGACAGATGTTACTGATATGGTTTATCGTATGGCTATAGTCGAGCAATTAACAGAATATAATGAGCAAGTTATGGATGATCTTACAAAACTAATTGAAGATAATAAACAAAGAAAAGAAGAACTTGCTGTAAAAAATCAAGAGTTGGAAAAATTAACAGATGAACTAGAAGCAGAACAGTCTAAGATTAATGCCGAAACTGCTGCTATTAAAGATGCAATGCCAAGTGTTGAAAAACAAAAAGAAGAAGCAGAAAAACAACTAGCTTATTATAAAAAACTTGGATGTGGAGAAAATGAAGATATAACTGCTTGTGAAATGAGAGTAAATGGTAATTCTGTTCCATCAGCATCAGGATTCTATCGTCCAATGGTTAGTGGTTATGTTACACAAAATTGGATGAATGCTGGACATTTAGGAATTGATTTATCAAATACAAATAAAACAATAGAAATATATCCAGTAGCAAGTGGAGTAGTCTTTGCAAAATACTATGATACATATGGAGCTTTAGTTTTAAAAATAAGACATAATGTTAATGGTAGATATATTTACTCAACATATGCACATTTGTCAGCATGGTATGTAAATGTAGGAGATGTAGTAACACCAGATACTGTAATTGGTAGAATGGGTAATACAGGATACTCTTTCGGAGCACACTTACACCTAGAACTTACAACTTGTGATTGGCATGCTGGTGGTGGTTGTACTTGGGCAACATATCAAAAAAGTACAATTAATCCAAGACAATATATAGGATTCCCATCAGGACTAAGAGTTTGGTGGAATGGAAGATAATTATGGCATAGGCTAGTCCTATGCTTTTAATATAAAGGAGAAATATGATAACATTAGAAGATTTTAATAAAATAGATTTAAGAGTTGGTACGATAATAGATGCAAGTATTAATAAAGGAGCAAGAAAGAAAGCTTATAAGTTAAAGATAGATTTTGGTCCTTTAGGTATAAAAAAATCATCCGCTCAGATTACAGATTTATATAAAGAAAAAGATTTAATAGGAAAGCAAATAATCGCAGTAGTTAACTTTAAGCCTATTCATATCTCAGAGGTAACAAGTGAAGTTCTAGTATTAGGAGTTGTAACTAATAACGGTGTAGTTTTACTAAACCTAGATAGTAAAGTCGAAGATGGCTTAAAGATATCTTAAAATTATAGACTTTGTCACTATATATACTATTGCATTATAAATAAAAAATTTTTAAAAAGTAAATTTCTTTGTCAGTGTATGATCTTAATGATATAATACTTGCAAGGAGTGATGCCTATGTTTAAATTAGTATCAAAATTTAAGCCAAGTGGAGACCAACCAGAAGCGATAAAAGAGCTAGTAGAAGGAATAAAAGAAGGTAAGAAAGAACAAGTTTTATTAGGTGCAACAGGAACAGGTAAAACTTTTACCATGGCTAATGTTATTAAAGAAGTTAATAAACCAACACTAATACTCGCTCATAATAAAACTCTAGCAGGACAACTTTACAGTGAAATGAAAGAATTATTTCCTATGAATCATGTTTGTTATTTTGTCAGTTACTATGACTATTATCAGCCGGAAGCATATGTTCCTAGTACTGATACTTATATTGAAAAAGACTCATCTATAAATGATGAAATAGATGAACTTCGTCATGCTGCCACATCTGCATTACTATCATCAAAAGATACTATTGTTGTCGCAAGTGTTTCTTGTATCTATGGTATTGGAGAAGTAGAAGAATATAAAAATAAAATGTTAACACTAAGTATAGGAGAAGAAATAGATAGAAATGAAGTCCTAGTGAAACTTGTAGAAATGCAATATGCAAGAAATGATTTAGATTTCCATCGTGGTACTTTTAGAGTAAGAGGAGATGTCTTAGAAATAATTCCTACTAATCAAAATCAAACAGGTTATAGAATAGAATTCTTTGGTAGTGAAATAGATAGAATTAGTGAAATAGATGTTTTAACAGGAACAGTAATATCTAATAAGAAAAACGTTAGTATTTTCCCAGCCAGTCACTTTGTAATTAGTGATGATAAATTAAAAGAAGCGATTAAAAGGATAAAAAAAGAATTAGCAGAACGATTAGAAGAACTTAAAAGCCAAAATAAGTTACTAGCAGCAGAACGTCTTGAACAACGAACTAACTATGATTTAGAGATGCTAGAAGAAACAGGCTTCTGTCATGGTATTGAAAACTACTCAGCACCTATGGCAGGACGTAAGCCTGGAGAAACTCCTACAACCCTAATGGATTTCTTTGGTGATGATTATCTTTTAATAGTAGATGAATCCCACGTAACTCTACCTCAAGTAAGAGGAATGTATAATGGAGATAGAGCAAGAAAACAAAACTTAGTTGATTATGGATTCCGTCTACCTAGTGCCCTTGATAACCGTCCTTTAAAGTTTGATGAATTTGAAAAGAAAATAAAACAAGCGATATATGTATCAGCAACACCAGGTGATTATGAACTTGAAAAAACACATGGTAAGTTTGTAGAACAAATCATTAGACCAACAGGACTACTTGACCCAACTATTGAAGTTAGAAAGACAGAAGGACAAATAGATGACTTAGTAGGAGAGATAAATGAACGTATTAAGAAAAATGAAAGAGTCTTAATAACCACTTTAACTATTAGAATGAGTGAAGAGTTAACTAACTACTTAAAAGACCTAGATATTAAAGTAGCATACCTTCATACTGAAATAAAAACTTTAGAACGTTTACAAATCATTCATGACTTAAGATGTGGAATCTATGATGTTGTTGTCGGAATAAACCTATTACGTGAAGGTATAGATATCCCAGAAGTATCATTAATCGCTATATTAGACGCCGATAAAGAAGGATTCTTAAGAAGTGAGCGAAGTCTTATTCAAACAATAGGACGTTGTGCAAGAAATGCTAATGGACATGTTATTATGTATGGAGATAATATTACAGAATCTATGGATAAAGCAATTAAAGAGACAAAACGTCGTCGTGAAATCCAAGAAGCCTATAATAAAGAACATGGCATAGTTCCTAAAACAATAGAAAAAGAAATAAGAGAAGTTATTAGTAACATCGATACAAAAGACTCTACTAAACCTAAGAAGAAATTAACTAAGAAAGAAAAGATGTTAGAACTAGAGAGAATTGAACAAGAAATGAAAGAAGCAGCTAAGAGTCTTGACTTTGAAAGAGCTATGGAGTTAAGAAATGCTTTATTTGAAATGAAGAGTGAATAAAACAGAAAAAAGCAGAAATCCACAACTCTTGTGGAAAAATATAGTATAATAAATTTTAACAACATGTGTATAGCCACCTATTATTGATGACAACTTGAAAAAATAATAATTAATTAAAAATCTATGTTAAAGTTTTAAAAATAGAGTATATCTTGAACATAGTAGAAAGATGAAATTAAAATGGAAACAGAAAAAATTAAGCTAAAGATAAAAAAGATAATTTATGCCAAAGAGACACAACCATATGAATGGAGAAAAGCAATTTATTTGTTAAATAAATTAAAAGAAGCGGGAATAGACAATCAGTATTATGATTTAACTATGGCAAAAATATTATTAAAATTTAATATCATAGCTGAAGCAAAATATTTCTTAACGAATATGATTGACAATGGATATGAACAAGCTAGTACATATTATCACCTTTATAAAATTGATGTGTTAGAAGGTAATTTTGAAGATGCTTATTTGGATTTATTCCAATATAAAGAAAAGTATCAAAGTAAAAAAATAGAAATAAGTTTACCACTAACAATGTTAGAAATTATACTAGATTTAGAAAGAAAACCATTGTTATATTTTAAAACGGATTACCAAATAGCCTTAACAGACCAATTATATGAGTACAAATTTCTAGATAAAACCGCTTTAGAAACATATCATAAGGCAATAATAGCTTTAAATAATCGTGATTATACCGAGTTAATAGTAGAATTACAAAAATTGAATGACATAGTTGATAACAAAAATATGTCAGTTGATATAGAGAAAATATTACTATTAGCAGTAAAATTAAAAGAAGAAGTTAAGGATGTCTATATACAAATTACTAACGGAAGAAATGATATTATAAATAAATTAATAGATAGTCCAAATAATGCTGAAGAAACATATTTAATGATTAAAAGGTTAGATATAAAACAACAACTAATAATTATAGATAAAATGATTAAACAAGATCTTGAAACTGCTACCAAATTATTAGAAGAACTATCTCATAAATCAGTAAATTATCAACCTCAAATACGATATTTAAAAAATAAAATAAATGAAGAAAGAGCCTATCAGGAATTGGGAAAAGAACAAAAAGAAGTATATGCTAAAGCAATTACAAAAGGTCGAGAACAATACCATGATAACAATTTATCTACCGCCTATGATTATTATACTTATGGGAAATATATTACAAACCATCCTATTTTTGATTATTACATAGGTAAAATATTATATAAAAATAAGAATAAAGACGAGGCTTATAAATGTTTTAAAAATTATATAGAAAATGGGGGAGAAAAATATTTAAAAGCATTATTATATTTAGTTGTAATAGAAGTTACTAATAAGAAAATAAAATCAGCAAAAAAAATAAGATATTTACAAAAATTAATTGTTAACACTTTTGATATTAATTTTGAAGATATAAGAATAGATAGAATAATAAATATAATAATGAATCAAGGAAGAAATGATAAAGACTTTGATGTTCATAAATTTGCAGTATCTCATAATTTAATATTATCAGAAGAATTTTTTGATTTAGAATATAATGGAATTAGTAATGATAGAGAATTATGTAAAGAATTAGAAAGAATAAAAGAAATGTATAGAAATGGTAGAATAACAGAAGCTAATAAAAGAATAGAACAACTACTAAAAGAAAATAAGGGTTATTATCAAAGAAAAAATATCGAAGGAATTGCAAAAAGAAAAAAATTATATATAAACCAGGGAAACTTTTCTAAAAATTAATGTTTAAAAAATATTGACTAAAGAAACACTTTGTGGTAATGTATGCTTAAGCACTGGAAAGTGTTTTTCTTTTAGAAAAAAATACAAAGGAAGATGTGTATATGGCAAAGAAAAAAGAAGAAACTAAAGAAATTAAAAAAGACTCTTTAAAAGAAGTATCTAAAAAAGAAAATAAAAAGACTTCTTCTAAAGGCAAAAAGAAAGAAAAGGTAAGTGTATTTACCAAAATAGCTAACTTTTTTAGTGGTGTAAAAACAGAATTTAAAAGAGTAAAATGGCCTTCAAGAAAAGAAATGGTTAAATACTCTATTGCCACTATAATATTTATTATTTGTTGCTCATTATTCTTCTATTTAATAGATGTAATAATAGCAGCACTTCATTCATTAGGTAAATAGGAAGGAAATGGTTATGGAAAAACAATGGTATGTCGTTAATACTTATTCAGGACATGAGAAAAAAGTTCAAGAAAAACTTTTAATGCGTGCTGAATCAATGAATATGCAAGATTATATATTTAGAGTAATTGTTCCAGAACAAGAAGAAACTGAGATTAAAGATGGAGTTAAAAAGACTAAAGTAAAAAAACTATTCCCAGGATATATCTTAGTAGAAATGATTATGACAGATGAAGCATGGTATATAGTTCGTAATACTCCAGGAGTTACAGGATTTATCGGATCAAGTGGTAAAGGTGCTAAACCTACACCATTACAACCTAGTGAAGTAGACCATATCTTAAGAAATATGGGTATTAGCAGAATTGATATTGATAAAGAATTACAACCTGGTACTAAAGTTAAAATCATCGGTGGACCATTCACAGGAATGTATGGAGTTATCGAAGAAGTTGATAGTGCTAATGAGAAAATTGTTCTTAATGTTGATTTATTTGGACAAGAAACTCAAGTTGAAGTTGAATTAACTCAAATAGAAAAAGCATAGTTTTCTCTTGTCAAATAAGAAAAAGTATGCTATTATTTAGGGGCTATATTAATTTTATATATAGATTAATATTAGTGGGAAGCAAAAAGTGCATAAAATGCAAAATGTTGGGATTAAACAATCCTGATATTGAAAAGCTATTATAACCACTCGCGAAAACGAGTAAGAAAGGATGTGTTTTTCGTGGCAAACAAAAAAGAAGTTGTAAAGAAAATAAAGTTACAAATTCCTGCAGGTAAAGCAACACCTGCACCACCAGTTGGAACAGTTTTAGGACCTGCTGGAATCAACTTACAGGAATTTTGTACAAAATATAATGATGCAACAAGAGATAAGATGGGAGATATTTTACCAGTTGAAATTTCTATTTATGAAGATAGAAGCTTTGACTTTATAATTAAGACTCCACCAGTTCCATTCTTAATTAAGAAGTATGCTAAAATCAATAAAGGATCAACAAAAGGAAAGAATGAAACAGTTGCAACCTTAACAGATGCCCAAGTAACAGAAATAGCTGAAACTAAATTACCAGATTTAAACTGCTATGATATTGAAGCAGCTAAGAAAACAGTAATTGGAACAGCTAAAAACATGGGTGTTGCCGTTGAAACAAAAGAAGAAGATTAAAAACTAAACATATAGGTTATACCTATGTGGGAGGATGTAACACTAATTGCTTACCCGAATAACCACATAAGGAGGAAAAATAATGAAAAGAAGAAGTAGAAAATATAGTGAAGCTGCTACTAAAGTAGAAAAGAACAAACTATATACTAAAGAAGAAGCAGTAAAATTAGTTAAAGAAACTAGTATTACTAAGTTTGATTCTTCAGTAGAAGTTGCAATGAACTTAAATCTTGATACTAAAAAAGCAGATCAACAACTAAGAGGTGCTATTGTTCTACCAAAAGGAACAGGTAAAACAAATCGTGTTTTAGTAATTGCTAAAGGTGATAATGCTAAAAAAGCTACAGAAGCTGGAGCAGACTATGTTGGAGATCAAGATTATTTAGATAAAATTGCTAATGAAAATTGGTTTGAATTTGATACTATGATTGCAACTCCAGATATGATGCCTTTACTTGGTAAGTTAGGACGTATCCTTGGACCAAAAGGATTAATGCCTAACCCTAAAACAGGAACTGTAACAACAGATGTTGCTAAAGCAGTAACAGATGCTAAAGCAGGACGTGTTGAATACCGTACAGATAGTTTTGGTAATATCCATACTATCATTGGTAAAGTATCATTTACTGAAGAAGACCTATTAGCAAACCTAAATGCTGTAGTTAGCCAAATCATCAAAATTAAACCTGCTACAGTAAAAGGAGACTATATTAAAAATATATCTATTTCATCTACTATGGGTCCTGGAATTAAGATTCAAATTAATTCTTTTGACAAATAGAAGATTATAGAATATAATAAGAAAGAAATCAGTTAACAAGTACCCAAGACAGTAGGTAAAAACGTAAATCCTACCGAGGACTAATTACTATAAATAAAAGTTCTTGGGGAAAATCTCGAGAACTTTTAAACTTTCTAGGGACTATTTAAACTGACTAAAAAATAGGAGGGAAAAATGGCTAATCAAAAAATCTTAGCAAAGAAGCAAGAAGTTATTGATGAAATCAAAGATAATGTTAATAATAGTGCGACTTTCGTATTATTTGATTATCGTGGTCTAACAGATGCTGAGATTAAAGAGCTAAGACGTGCCCTAAGAGATGCAGGTGCTACTTATAAAGTATATAAAAATACTTTAATGGCTAGAGCATTCAATGATTTAAACATTGATGTTAAAGAAGCTTTAGAAGGACCAAGTGCATTTGCTTATAGTACTGACCAAATAGCTCCAATCAAAGTATTATCAGATTTTGCTAAAGATCATGAGAATTTAACATTAAAGATTGGTTATGTTGATGGAGAAGTTGCAGATCAAGCTAAACTTAGTGAATATGCAAAGATTCCATCAAGAGATGGCTTACTTACTATGCTTGCAGGTGGTATGATAGGACTTGTTCGCGACCTATCTATCTGCTTAAATTTATATAGTGAACAAAAAGAAGAAAATTAATATTAGAGGAGGAAAATAAACATGGCTAAATTAACAAAAGAAGAATTTATTAGCTCATTAAAAGAAATGAATCTTTTAGAAATTAAAGAATTAGTAGACGCAATGAAAGAAGAGTTTGGTGTAGATCCATCAGCTGTTGCAGTTGCTGCTCCAGGAGCTGCTGGTGCTGCAGAAGATGCTGCTCCATCTACAGTTACAGTATCAATCACTGATGCAGGAGCTACTAAAGTTGCAGTTATCAAAGTAGTTCGTGAAATTACAGGATTAGGATTAAAAGAATCTAAAGATTTAGTTGATAATGCTGGTTCACCAATTAAAGAAAACATTTCTGTTGAAGAAGCTAATGAAATCAAAGCTAAATTAGAAGAAGCTGGTGCTACAGTAGAAGTTAAATAACTAGCTTCTTTTTTTATGCAATTTTATCTACTTTTGTGTTAAACTTATCATAAGGAAGGTGAAAGTAATGGAAAATAAGAAGAGTAAAACGGGGTTACATGTTTTTGTAGGCATATTATTAGGAATAATAATTTGTGGAGGAGTAGTATTTGCAACATATAGTCTAGGTTATTTAACATTTAATCAAGTAGAAGAAACTGAAAAAACAGAAACTAATAATGAAGAAAACAATGAAGCAGAAGAAGAGGTAAGCGATAATTCACTAGATTTTGATACTAGTAAGATTGTTAATAGTACTGCCGATTCATATGAACTACAAAATTATAATGGTACAATCAATGTTAGACTAGATAATACAAGAAAAATAGCTACCCTAAGCTTTAATAGAAAGACTCTTTCTGACACTTACGGTTTAAATTGGGATACTACAGGTGTAGTAGAAGGAACTGTTGAAGATAAAACCATAACATTTACTCAAGGAATTAAAGATGTATATGTTGGAGGTATTGGTCAAGACATGTCTGGCGATATTATCTTATTCTTGATGGATGATGGTACTGTTGAATATATTCCAGTATATAAAGCTCTATCAACTGGCGGAGTAGATGGTTTAACATCATATGGAACATTACAAGATTTAAAAGACGTAGTTAAATTTTATTCAGTAATGGCCATAAGGAATCCCGTAGGGAGTAGTGTTACTATTCTTGCTCAAACTAAAGATGGAACACTTTATGACCTAGCTCCTATAATAAACGATGCAAGTAATAATCAATAGAAGAGGAAAACAAACCTCTTTTTCTTTTTAGTAAAAATTGTTATACTTAAACAAAGGAGAAAATTATGGAACTTAAAATTATTTATTCAAAAAGAGAAGATAGTATCATGTCGGATGATGAAATATTTTATCCTAATTTAACAGAAGAAGAAAGAAAAAACAAGTTTGAATTAAATAAGAAGAACTTTTTACAAAAGTATAATCTAGATAACGTCAATATATTAATACCGATTCAAAAAACAATTTATGAAGAACAAGATGAAACGTTTAATTATCAAGATGGAACTTATGAAATATTAACAAAAGAAAATGTTACTAAATATTTAAAAGGTGAGAAATATTTTCATGATGATTTCTTAATTATGGATAGTAATATAAAAAACATTTTAGTAGTGGATAAAGTAGCAGATTGTCCAATGTTAATTTTATTAGCAAAAATAAAAGAAGAAAACTGGATGATAGCACTTGCTCATTGTGGAGGTGAATATATAAATAGACTATTGCCTCAACAAATGGTAGATGCCTTAATAAAGGAAAGCAATGTTAAACCACAATATATAAAAGCATATATTACTCCATGCATTTCAAAAGAAAGTTATGATTATGATAAATATCCACCAGTGGCATCAAATAAAGATGCTTGGAAAAATGCAATTGAACAAAGAGAAGATTTTTATTATATAGATTTAAGAAAAGCTATTGTAAATCAGTTATTATCAAAAGGTCTACAAAAAGAAAATATGATAATTTCTGATAAAGACACAAGAACAGATAATGATTTCTATTCCCATGTAGCTTATAAGAAAGGAGACCTTAATAAAAATGGTAGATTTATTGCAGGAGCTGTTTTTATTGATTAAATAATTATGAAATGCACTAATTGTAAAAATGAATATAAAGATAACTTATTTAGTTGTCCATATTGTGGAACTATTAATAAAGAAATATATAAAGATATAAAAGAAGTAGATTTAAAGAAAAGTTCTTATGAAAGTTTTAAAGATGATGTAAGAAATAAGAAGTTTAGCTTTAAGAAAGAAATTCCCCTTTTAGTTATAAGCATTATCATAATATTACTAGCATACGCCCTAAGTTACTATTACTTTACTTATATTGAAGATTATCCTTTCCTTTTCAAAGTTATAACTAATTATCCTATCTGGTTAATAATATTTATACCTCTAGCATTATTCATTTATTATAAAAACTTCTCATCACTATCATTAATATTAAACTTATACTTTAGTATTTTTGCAGGTGTTAGTATTTGTTTTCCCTTTTTCCTACCAGTGGCACTGGCAAACAATGGACATAGAATCTACCTATCTTTCTTATTAATACCAATAGTAATACTTATAGTCTTCACTATACTCAAATTTGTAATAACTACTATTAAAAATAAATTATTAAATCGTCATGCTATAAGTTATCTTGTATTTATGATATCTACATTATATCTTCTAGTTACAATGATAACTATTATTATAAGAGTAATATGTTATTAAAAAAGAAATCTGGTATGGTACCTAAACTGTAAAATGACAGTTTTAGAGAATAACTTCGAAAAAAAGTGTTGACGAAATAGAAAAAATAGTGTATTATAACACTACGAAAGGAGACAAACTATATACTTTTGTATAATGGCTTGTCTCTTTCTTTGTTTTGAGGTGATGTTAATGAGTCATTATTTTGAAAATGACCAGAATCTCCCTAGTAATTTAAAAAAGACTACAACAACACTCTTTAATCAGAATTTTATTTTTTATACGGATAATGGCGTCTTCGCTAAACACGGTCTAGATTATGGTAGTAGATTACTTTTAGAGTCTCTGCCGTATGAAGAATTAAAAGGACCAGTACTAGATGTTGGTTGTGGCTATGGGGTGCTAGGCATTATTGTTAATAAAAAGACTAATTTAGATGTAGATATGGTAGATGTTAATAAAAGAGCCTTACATCTATCTAAAAGAAATGTAAAAGAAAATAAATGTATTAATATAAATGTATTCGCAAGTGACTGTTATGAAAATGTCACTAAAAAGTATAAGACTATTATTACAAATCCTCCGATTAGAGCAGGTAAAAAAATAGTCTATGATATCTTGCTTAATGCTAGAAATCATTTAGAACCTGACGGAACTTTGTACTTAGTAATAAGAAAAGAACAGGGAGCGAAATCGACAATTCTCGACTTAAAAAAATATTATGATGTAAGTATTGTTAAGAAAAGTAAAGGTTTTTATATAATTAGTGCAAAAAAGTGTTGACTTGTTGATAAAGTTATGCTAATAATATAAATTGGCAATGTATTATTTTTTGGAATAATAAATGTAAAAAAACTATGGTAATGGGGTGAATTTTAGTGTCATATAAAATTGTAAAATATGGAAAAAAACGTGAAAGAAGAAATTATTCAAGAATAAGAAATACTTATGAGCTAAAGGATTTATTAGAAATTCAAAAGAAATCATATGATTGGTTTGTTACAACAGGAATAAAAGAAGTTTTTGAAGACTTATTTCCAGTTGAAAACTTTTCAGGTACACTATCTTTAGAGTTTGGTGATTATCATTTTGAAGAACCAAGATATTCTATTAAAGCTAGCAAAGATAGAGAAACTACTTATGCAGCACCACTAAAAGTAGAAGTGCGTCTTTTTAATCGTGAGACAGGCGAAGTAAAAGAACAAGAAATCTTCTTAGGTGATATGCCTATCATGACTGATAGTGGAACATTTATAATAAACGGAGCAGAACGTGTTATTGTTTCTCAATTAGTACGTTCACCAAGTGTCTATTATAATAGAGAAATAGATAAGAATGGACGTGAGTTAATCACATCACAAATTATTCCTACACGTGGTACATGGTTAGAATTTGAAGCAGATGCTAGAGATGTATTATATGTAAGAATAGATAGAACTAGAAAAGTAACCTTAACAACACTATTACGTGCTTTTGGACTTTCTAGTGATGATGATATCTTAAAACTATTTGGAGAAGATGATTTCCTTAAGAACACTATCGCTAAAGATGCTACTAAGAACTTAGATGAAGCATTAATCGAAATATATGAAAAATTAAGACCAGGTGAACCAGCAACACTAGATTCATCTAAAAACCATATTATAACTAGATTCTTTGATGAATTTAGATATGATTTAGCAAAAGTAGGACGTTATAAATTTAATCGTAAATTAAATATTGTTGATCGTCTATTAAATCAAACATTAGCAGAAGATATCGTAGTAGATGGAGAAACTAAATTTGCTAAAGGAACAGTTGTAACTAAAGATGTTTTAGAAGATTTAAGAGAAATATTTGCCAATGGTTATGGTGTAGAAGAAGTTAAAATTAATGATGAACTTGATACCTATAACAAGATTCAAAAAGTTACTATTTATGATCCATTTGATAAGAAGAAAAAACTTATTGTTATTGGTAATGACCAAACAATAGATTCTAAACGTCTAACAATATCAGATGTTTATGCTGCAACTTCTTATTACTTAAACCTATTACACGGTGTTGGTAATTATGATGAAATCGACCATTTAGGTAACCGTCGTATTAGACAAGTAGGAGAATTATTACAAAATCAATTTAGAATTGGTATTTCTCGTATGGAAAGAGTTATTCGTGAGAGAATGACTACTCAAGAAATGGAAGAAGTAACACCTAAGACATTAATCAACATCAGACCAGTAACCGCTGCTATGAAAGAGTTCTTTGGTTCATCTCAATTATCACAATTCATGGACCAAACTAACCCTATCGCTGAGCTTACTAATAAACGTCGTTTATCAGCTTTAGGACCAGGTGGACTTTCTCGTGATAGAGCAGGTGTAGAAGTACGTGACGTTAATGCTTCACACTATGGTAGAATCTGTCCTATCGAGTCGCCAGAAGGACAAAACATTGGACTTATAACTTCACTTGCAAGTTATGCCAAAATAGATGAATATGGATTTATTATGACTCCATATCGTAAAGTTGTTGATTGTAAGATAACAGATGAAGTAGTTTACTTCACAGCAGATGAAGAACAAGACTATATTATTTCTGAATCAACAGTAAATACAAATGAAGATAATGTAATCATTGATAAAACAGTCGCTGCAAGATTCCGTGATGAAAATATTCTTGCAAAACCAGAACAAGTTGACTATATCGATGTATCACCTCAACAAGTTGTATCAGTAACAACAAGTTGTATTCCATTCCTAGAGCATGACGATGCAACTCGTGCCTTGATGGGTGCTAACATGCAACGTCAAGCAATGCCACTATTAAAAACAGAAGCTCCATTCATTGGAACAGGTGTTGAACATGTCGCTGCTAAAGACTCAGGAGTTTGTGTTATCGCTAAAGCAGATGGTATTGTTGACTACGTTGATGCTAAGAAGATAATTATCGCTAATGCCAAAGGAAAAGACACATATTATCTAGCAAACTTTGAACTTGCAAACTCTAGTATTTGTTCACATCAAAGACCAATTGTTAGAGTTGGTGATAAAGTTAAAATGGGTGATATTATCGCTGATGGTAATAGTTGTGATAATGGAGAACTTGCATTAGGTAAAAACGTTGTAGTCGCTTTCATGACATACAATGGATATAACTATGAGGATGCTGTAATCCTTAATGAAAACCTAGTTAAAGATGATAAATATACATCTCTACATCTAGAAGACTATGAGATGCAATGTCGTGAAACTAAACTAGGACCAGAAGAAATTACTCGTGATATTCCAAACGTTAGTGAAGAAGCTAAAAAGAACCTTGATGAAAATGGTATCGTAACTATTGGTACTGAAGTTAAAGAAGGAGATATCTTAGTTGGTAAAGTAACTCCAAAAGGAATGGCTGAACTATCTAGTGAAGAAAAACTATTACATGCAATATTTGGTGAAAAGACTCGTGAAGTAAGAGATACATCACTTCGTGTACCACACGGTGGAGATGGTATTGTTCATGATATTAAGATTTACTCTCGTAAAGATAATGATGAACTACCAGCAGGTGTATCTAAAGTAATTAGAGTTTACATCATTCAAAAACGTAAGATTCAAGTAGGAGATAAAATGTCAGGTCGTCATGGTAATAAAGGTGTAATTTCCTTAATATTACCTCAAGAAGATATGCCTTACTTACCAGATGGACGTCCAGTAGATATTATGCTTAACCCACAAGGTGTTCCATCTCGTATGAACTTAGGACAAATTCTAGAATTACATATGGGTATGGCTGCTAAGAAATTAGGCGTACATATCGCAACACCAGTCTTCGATGGTGCTCATATCGATGATATTGAAGAAATCATGGAAGAAGCTGGAATGGATAAAGATGGTAAAACAGTTCTATACGATGGACGTACAGGTGAACCATTTGATAACCGTATCTCTGTTGGTGTAATGTACATGATTAAACTACACCACATGGTAGATGATAAACTACATGCAAGAAGTACTGGACCTTACTCACTAGTAACTCAACAACCACTTGGAGGTAAAGCTCAATTTGGTGGACAAAGATTTGGAGAAATGGAAGTTTGGGCTCTATATGCATATGGTGCAGCCTATACCCTTCAAGAAATGATGACCGTTAAATCAGATGATGTCATTGGTCGTGTTAAAGTCTATGAAGCGATAGTTAAAGGTGAAGAAGTAAATAGAGCAGGAGTTCCAGAATCATTTAGAGTATTAATGAAAGAATTCCAAGCTTTAGGACTTGATATTTCAATCATCAATGAAGATGGAGAGTCTCTTGGCTTAAAACAAATAGAAGAAAGTGATGATGATGTGGGAGAACCACTAAATGAAGAAGTAAACATCACTAAAATAAATACAGAAGATGCTAAAGAAGAAACTTCTGAAACTGAAGATGAAGAAGAAACAGATGATGAAGACTTCGAAGAAGATATAATAAATGTAGAAGACGAACTTAGTAAAGGAGATGAAGAATAATGATAGAAGTAAATAAATTTGATGCTATTAAAATTGGTATCGCTTCTCCTGAAAAAATTCGTGAATGGAGTTACGGTGAAGTAAAGAAACCAGAAACAATTAACTACCGTACTCTTCGTCCAGAACGTGATGGTTTATTCTGTGAAAAAATCTTTGGACCAACTAAAGATTATGAATGTGCTTGTGGAAAATACAAAAGAGTTCGTTATAAAAATATAGTTTGTGACCGTTGTGGTGTTGAAGTAACTCAATCTAAAGTAAGACGTGAGAGAATGGGACACATTGAACTTGCTAGTCCTGTCTCTCATATCTGGTTCTTTAAAGGAGTTCCTTCAAGAATGGGACTTGTTCTTGATATGAGTCCTAGAGACCTAGAAGAAGTATTATACTTTGTTAGTTATGTTGTAATTGATAAAGGTAATGCTCCTTTAGAAAACAAACAAACCCTATCAGAAAAAGAATATCGTGCATACTATGAAAAATATGGTAACGGATTTAAAGTAGGTATGGGTGCAGAAGCGATTAAAGAACTACTTAAGAAAGTAGACTTAAAACATGATATTGATGAAATTAATAAAGAACTAGAAAATGCTCAAGGGCAAAAAAGAACAAGACTATTAAAAAGACTAGATGTTCTAGATGCTTTCTATCGTTCTGATCAAAAACCTGAATGGATGATTCTAGACTGTATTCCCGTAATACCTCCAGAACTTCGTCCTATGATTCAACTAGATGGTGGTCGTTTTGCAACAAGTGATTTAAATGATTTATATCGTCGTGTTATTAACCGTAATAATCGTTTAAAGAAACTTATTGATTTAGGTGCCCCTGGTATCATTATTCAAAATGAAAAACGTATGTTACAAGAAGCAGTTGATGCTCTATTTGATAATGGACGTCGTGGTAGAAGTGTAACAGGTGCAGGAAATCGTGCTTTAAAATCACTTTCTAGCATGTTAAAAGGTAAACAAGGACGTTTCCGTCAAAACCTATTAGGTAAACGTGTTGACTATTCTGGTCGTTCAGTTATCGTTGTTGGACCATCACTAAAGATGTATCAATGTGGTATTCCAAAAGAAATGGCACTAGAATTATTCAAACCACACGTTATCAATGGCTTAGTAGACCGTGATATCGCTCATAATATCAAAGCTGCTAAACGTCTTATTGAAAATAGAGATCCAGTAGTTTGGGATATTGTAGAAGATGTAATTAAAGAACATCCTGTATTATTAAACCGTGCCCCTACACTACATAGATTAGGTATCCAAGCATTTGAACCAATCTTAGTAGGTGGTAAAGCGATAAGACTACATCCATTAGTTTGTCCTGCTTTCAATGCTGACTTCGATGGAGACCAAATGGCAGTCCATGTACCACTTTCTGAAGAAGCTGGGGCAGAAGCAAGAACTCTAATGTTAGGTTCAGGAAACATCTTGAAACCTTCAGATGGAAAACCAATCGTTACTCCAGCTCAAGACATGGTTTTAGGTAACTACTATATAACTATGGAAAAAGCCGGCGAAGATGGAGAAGGAAGAGTATTTAAAAACTCTAATGAAGCTCTAATGGCTTATGAAAGACGTGAAATAACTCTTCATACAAGAATTGCCGTTCCTGTAGATTCATTTAAATACAAGTTATTTACATCATCACAAAAAGGTAAATACTTAATAACAACTGTTGGTAAAATTAAATTTAATGAAATCCTACCAGATTCATTCCCATATATTAATGAACCAACTGATGATAATATTCAAAATATTACACCTAATAAGTATTTCTTACCTAAAGGTGCTAATATTAAAGAAGAAATTAGTAAAATGCCTTTAGTAAAACCTTTTGCAAAAGGAACACTTGAAAAAGTAATCGACCAAGTATTTAAACGTTATAAGACTACAGAAACATCAGAAATGCTTGATAAGATGAAAGATTTAGGATTCTATTATTCAACTATCGCTGGTATCACAATATCAATGAGTGATGTTGCAACAAGTGAACATAAACAAGAATATATAGATGAAGGACAAGCTTTAGTTAATAAGATTAATAAACAATATACTCGTGGTTTAATCACTGAAGAAGAACGTCATGAGAAAGTTATTGAAACTTGGTATGGAGTTAAAGATAAAGTTCAAGCTGAACTTGAAGATATCTCTAAAGAACAAGTAGATAACCCAATCTTCATCATGATGCACTCTAAAGCACGTGGTAGTATTTCTCAGTTTACTCAAGTTGCTGGTATGCGTGGACTAATGCAAAAACCAAATGGAGACCCAATTGAAATACCAGTTATCTCAAACTTTAAAGAAGGACTATCAGTATCAGAATTCTTCTTATCAACTCACTCTGCTCGTAAAGGTAGTGCCGATACAGCATTAAAAACTGCAGACTCAGGTTACTTAACACGTCGTCTTGTTGATGTATCTCAAGATATCATCGTTAAAGAAGATGATTGTGGTACAGAACAAGGATTAGTAGCTCGTGCCTTTGTTAATGAAAAAACAGGTGCAGTTATTGAAAGTCTATATGACCGTATTGTTGGTAGATTTGCTAGTAAGAAAGTAATTAATCCTGAAACAAAAGAAGTAATTGTTGATAAAGATGAATATATTACTGAAGCTATTGCAGATAAAATAGTTGCAGCAGGTATTGAAGAAGTTGAAATTAGATCAATTCTTACATGTAACACTGAAAAAGGTGTATGCCGTAAATGTTATGGTAGAAACCTTGCAACAGGTAATATCGTTGAAATTGGTGAAGCAGTTGGTGTTATGGCTGCCCAATCAATTGGTGAACCTGGTACTCAGTTAACAATGCGTACCTTCCATACAGGTGGAGTTGCTGGTGGTGAAGATATTACTCAAGGTCTTCCACGTGTTCAAGAGTTATTCGAAGCACGTAATCCTAAAGGTAAAGCAACTATCGCTGAAATTGATGGTAAAGTTACTAAAATCGCTGAAGATCATGGTAAATATAAAATCAGTATTACAAACAAAGTTGAAACTAAAGAACATACAACTAACTATGGTGCTAAACTTTGTGTAGAAAAAGGTGATACAGTTTCTTGTGGAGATAAATTAACAGAAGGAGCTATCTCACCAAAAGAATTACTAGATGTAACAGATCCAATTACAACACAAGAGTACATCTTAAAAGAAGTACAAAATACATATCGTTCTCAAGGTGTTGATATCGCTGATAAACATATTGAAATTATCGCTCGTCGTATGATTTCTAAGATTAGAATCGTTGAAGGAGGAGATACTAAATTCTTACCTGGTTCTCTAGTTAACTTTAGAGAGTTTACAGAAGGTAATAAAGAAGTAATCATCAGTGGTAAACGTCCTGCAACAGGTCGTCCAGTACTACTTGGTATTACTAAAGCTTCTCTTGAAACAGATTCATTCTTATCAGCAGCTTCATTCCAAGAAACAACAAGAATCTTAACAGATGCTGCAATTCATGGTAAAGTAGACCATCTTGAAGGATTAAAAGAAAACGTTCTAATTGGTAAACTAATACCTGCTGGAACTGGTCTAAAGAAATACCGTGATGTTGAATATACATTAGAAGATGAGTTCGCTGATGAAGAACCATTAGAAAAACTAGAAGATGAATTTATGGAATAGTGTCAAATTTTATAAACACTATTCCTTTTTTTTATGTATTTTGTTACAATGATATAAGAAGGGATTGGTTAAAATGCGTATAGGTGTTGATTTAGATGGCGTATTAAACGATGTAGCAGAGTGGCATTTTGCCTGTGGCTCTAAGTTTTGTTTAGAACAAAATATAAACCGAGGCTTTAATCCTAAAGGTTATTATATGGAAGATCAATTCCACTTAACAAGTGAAGAGAACATAGAGTTTTGGCGGCAATATATCTTTGATTTATTAATCGCCATTCCAATAAGACCTTATGCTAGTGAAGTTATTCATAAACTACGTAAAGATGGACACAAAATAATAATATTATCAGCACGTGATAATCAGTATTTAACTCATCAATATAGTGGTATGATAGATTACTATGTTAAAGCTTGGTTAAATAAGTATAATGTTGAATATGATGAGCTAGTAATTAATACAAGTAATAAAAGAGAAAAATGCTTAAGTATAGGACTTGATTTAATGATTGAAGATAAAGCTAGCAATGTTAATGATATTTCTAAAATAATTCCCGTTATGGTTTTTGATGCCCCATACAATCAGGATTGTACAGGCAAAAATGTTATTAGAGTATATTCTTGGTATCAAATATATCAAGAAATCATCAATAAATTCGCTGCCGTTGAAATAATTTAATAAGAAGGTGATAAAATGGTTAAACTTAATAATAAAGGTTTTGGTATGAGTACAATGCTAATATTTATAGGTATCTTTATCATTGTACTTATAGCAGTTATGGTTTTAGCCTACAATAATGGAATAGAAAAAGATTCCCCAGTAAAAACTGTGGAAAAAGAAGATGGTATGTTTGTACCAAGTGATGAAGAGGAGGAATAAGAATATGAAAAAAGTTGCAATTAATGGGTTTGGAAGAATAGGAAGGTTAGCATTTAGATTATTAGATGAAGATCCAGAAATGGAAGTAGTAGCTATTAATGATTTAACAGATGCAGAACAACTTGCTTACTTACTTAAATATGATACTTCACATAGAAGATATAAAGAAAATGAAATATCTTTTGAAGGAGATAATATTGTAGTAGGAGATAAGAAGATTAAAGTATATGCTGAAACAGATCCTAATCTATTACCATGGAAAGATTTAGATATTGATATTGTACTAGAATGTACTGGTAAATTTACAAGTGATGAGAAAGCTATGGCTCATATTAATGCTGGTGCTAAAAAAGTTATTATATCTGCACCTGCTAAAGGAGATGTTAAAACTATTGTCTATAATGTTAATCATGACATACTAGATGGAAGTGAGAAGATTATCTCTGCTGCTAGTTGTACTACTAACTGTCTTGCACCTGTTCTAAAAGTATTAGATGATAACTTTGGTATTAAACAAGGATATATGACAACAGTACATGCTTATACAAATGACCAAGCTACACTAGATGTTGCTCATAAAAAAGGAATAAAAGCTCGTCGTGGTAGAGCAAGTGCTGCTAATATCGTTCCAGCATCAACTGGAGCAGCTTCTGCTATCGGTAAAGTATTACCTAACCTTGAAGGAAAGATGGAAGGAGCAGCAATGAGAGTTCCTGTAACTACAGGTTCAGTTGTTGATTTAGTATTAAAACTTAATAAAAATACTACAGTTGAAGAAATCAATGAAGTATTAAAAAATAATACTAATGAAACTCTAGGATATACAACTGATCCAATCGTATCAAGTGATACAATAGGAATGCATTATGGTAGTTTAGTTGATAGTCTACTTACATCAATTAGTGAAGTAGATGGAGAACAACTAGTTAAAGTAGTAGCTTGGTATGATAATGAAATGAGTTATACTGCACAGTACGTAAGAGTAGCAAAATACGTTGCAAATCTATAAGAGCATGAAGCTCTTTTTCTTTTGACATTACAATACTGTTATAAATGTAAGAAACATTGAAAAAAAACAAGAAAAATACTACAATATTATTAGGAGGATTATATATATGAAGAAAACAGTAAAAGATTTAAATATTGATAATAAAAAGGTAATAATTAGATGTGATTTTAATGTACCTATAAAAGAAGGAAAGATTACTGATGACACAAGAATAGTAAAGAGCCTACCTACTATTAAATATTGCCTAGAACATAATGCTAAAATAATTTTAATGTCTCACTTAGGACGTGTAAAAACAGAAGAAGATAAAACTAAGAATGATTTGAGTGTTGTTGCAACTAGACTTAGTGAACTACTAGATAAAAATGTAACTTTTGTAAATTCTACAAGAGGAGAAGAACTAGAACAAGCTACTTCTAATATGAAAGATGGAGATATTGTTCTAATGCAAAATACTCGTTATGAAGATTTAGATGGTAAAAAAGAAAGTGGTTGTGATATGGAACTTGCTAAATACTGGGCAAGTTTAGGAGAGTTCTTCATTAACGATGCCTTTGGTACTCTACATCGTGCTCATGCTTCAAATGTTGGTATAAGTACATACTTACCAAGTTGTGTAGGACTACTTGTCGAAAAAGAATTAAATGCTTTATCTTATCTTTTTAATCCTGATAGACCATTTATGATAATATTAGGAGGCGCTAAAGTTAGTGATAAGATAGGACTAATTGAGAATTTACTTCCTAAATGTGATAAGATTCTAATTGGAGGAGGTATGGCTTTTACTTTCTTAAAAGCAGAAGGTTATAATATTGGTAATTCTCTATTAGATGAAGAGTCCCTTGATTTCTGTAAAAAAATATTAAAAGAAAATGAAAATAAAATAATATTACCAGTAGATGTTGTTTGTAATAACAAGTATGAGGATACTGAAGGAACTGTTAAAGATATAACAGAACTAACTGATAGTGAGATGGGCTTAGATATTGGTCCTAATACTGTTAATATCTTTAAGAATAACTTAAGTAATGCTAAAACAGTTATGTGGAATGGACCACTAGGTGTATATGAGTTTAAAAACTATGTTAAAGGTACAAATGATGTTCTAACTTACTTAACAGAAATTAATGCTAAAACAGTCCTTGGTGGAGGAGATATAGTCGCAGCCGCTTCATCTTGTAATGTAACAGATAAACTATATCATATCTCAACAGGGGGAGGAGCAACTCTAGAATATCTTGAAGGAAAAGAACTACCAGGACTAAAAAATATACCTGAAAAATAAAATATTACTAAAGGAGGGAGATTTATGACTGGAATGCATATAGGTCTATTTACAGATGCTTATGTACCTTCTGTTAATGGAGTAGTAACTAGTGTTGAAACACTAAAAAAAGCTCTTGAACAGAAAGGTCATACAGTCTACATAGTTACCGTAGGACAGGATAGTAAGACCTATGACTATAATGAAAAAGAAAGAATACTAAAAATTCCCGGTATTCCTTTAGGAATTTATGATTATAGAATGTCTAGTATTTATCCTTTAAAAGTAATTAATCTAATTAAATCTTGGAACTTAAATTTAATTCATTCTCACACTGAACTTAGTATGGGAATATTTGCAAGACTATTCGCTAAACAATATAATATACCGTTAGTACACACTTATCATACAATGTATAAAGACTATACTTGGTATGTTTCAAGAAATATTAAATTCTTTGATATGGGATGTAAAAAAGCCGTTGAATATATAAGTAAATTCTATTGTGATAACACAGCAGATGCTTTTATCGTTCCAACTGTAAAGACATATCACTTATTTAGAGATGAATATCATTATGACAAAGATATATATATAGTACCTACAGGATTAGATGCTTCAAGGTTTTATAAAGAAAATAGCGACAAACTAAAAGTAACCCGTTTAAGACGTTATTTAGGATATAAAAGAAAAGACTTTGTCATGTTATTTGTAGGAAGACTTGCTCAAGAGAAAAATGTTACTTTTCTTTTTGATATTATAGAAAAGACTAAAAATAAGAATATCAAACTATTAGTAGTAGGCTATGGTCCAGATGAAGAGAATTATAAAAAAGAAGTTAAAGAAAGAGGCCTTGAAGATAGAATAAAGTTTACAGGTAAAGTTGCTTGGATTGATATGCCAAACTATTATCATGTCTCTAATGCTTTTATAACAGCATCAACTACAGAAACACAGGGGTTAACAGTAATAGAAGCCTTAGCAGCATCCTTACCAGTAATATGTATTGATGATGATGCCTTTAAGAGTGCAGTTGTTGATAACTTTAATGGCTGTATCTTTAAAGATGAAAAAGAATGCTTAGAAATAGTAGAAGAGTTATCTACTAATAAATTAGAACTTGATAATTTAACAGATAAAGCCGAAGGATCTGTTAAGAAATATTCTTTATCAAGCTTTGCTGACTCTGTCTTAGAAGTTTATAAAGTAGCGATAACAAAACACAATAAGAAACAAGCTTTATCAACAAGACTTGTGGAAAAAATAAAAAATAAATGGAAGGATGGAAAGAAAAATGATAGTAGCCTTAAATCACAAGAGTAATTTTACGAAAGATGAGATACTAAAGTACTTAGAAGATTATAAAAACTTAAATACCTATAATCATGAAATGATTCTAATACCTAGTGTCTGTTACTTACCATTAATACCAGATACCATAACATATGCTTCAGAAGATGTAAGTAGTAAAACAATGGGGGCTTATACAGGAGAAGTTACTGCAAAAGCCATTAAATCATTAGGGGCTACTTATACATTAATTAATCATAGTGAAAGAACTACTAAGATGAATGAAAATCTTGATATTAGTAAACAAAAATTAGAACAAGCTTTTTCTAATGACTTAATACCAATTATCTGTATAGGAGACACTTTAGAAGAACATGAAAGTGGTACTTATGTTGATAAAATAAAAAAAGATATGGACTATCTACTAAGTGATATAGATAAATCTAAAGACTTTATTATTGCCTATGAACCTATTTTTGCAATAGGTACAGGTATTGTTCCAACTAATGACGATATCGAAAAAGTAACTACTATGTTAAAAGAAACATATCATAAGAAAGTGTTATACGGTGGTAGTGCTAATGAAAAGAATATTGATGAATTAAAACAAGTTAAAAATATAGATGGCTTTCTATTAGGAGGAATATCTTTAAAACTTTCTTCTTTACAAGAGTTTCTTGATAAGTTACAATAGTAAGCTAAGGAAGTGATATTATGCCAAATTTAGAAGAATTAATAAAGATAAGGGAAGAAGCAATTAAAGAATACCAAAAGCAATTTGAAATAGAAACAATGAGAATAGAAAAGTTTATAAGAGAAAGTAGTGCTAGATATTATACTGAATACGTTATTTCATACCTAACTAAAAAAGCTAATGAGCGACTAACATTAAATATGGACTTATTTACTATTCAAGACTGTGGTAAAATAGTAGAAAAAGATAATGATGAATTAACTACTGAGCTTTTTAATAAAATACCATTTAACAATACGTTTAGTATTCTTAATAGTGACAATTATTTTGACCACATAAATATAGAAAATGATCCAATATATTATTTTACAGGAAAGAATGAGGCTGATAAATGGTTTTTAAGGCTTTCCTATATAGAAGCTTTTGCAAAAAATGATAATTATAGTTTTGAAAAAATAGAACCAGAAGGTGTATTTGATGTAGCCTTTGAAGTGATAGCTTCAGTTCCTAAACTGGAATTGCCTAAACACAAAGTTTTATCTATTAAAGATTAAAACTTTTTTCTTTTTCGACAAATTCTCTCTTTTTTTACTCTTTAACTATTTATCTTTCTGTTATATAATTAAGATGCGTGGTAGTATATGGAAGGAGAGAAAATGAAAAAGACCAACGTATTAATGATTGATGATAATATTGAACTAGTTAAAATGGTGAAGGAGTACTTTAAAGATAATAAAGAAATAGATGTCACTTTAACTGCAAACGATGGAATAGAAGGATTAAACTTAATAGAAAATAACCAAGATGAGTATGACGTAATTGTTCTTGACCTAATTATGCCTAATAAAGATGGTATGAGTGTTCTAAAAGATATGAGAGAAAAGAAACTAGATAAGAAAGTAATAGTATTAACTTCATTTAATACTCAAGAAGTTATAAGAGAAGCTAGTGAATTAGGTATTAGTTACTTTATATTGAAACCTTTTGAATTAACAGAACTAGAGAAAAGAATATTAGAGTGTAGTAGTAAGAATGATTATGATAAGAAAACTATTGATATGAAATATAATAACTTACAAGTATCAATAACAAAGATATTACATGAGTTAGGTGTACCATCTCATATTAAAGGATATCAATATATAAGAGAAGGTATAACAGTCCTTTATGAACATCCTGAAGTAATAGGTGGAATTACTAAAGAACTATATCCTGATATAGCAGAGAAATTTGATACAACAGTCTCTCGTGTAGAACGTGCTATAAGACATGCTATTGAAGTAAGTTGGAATAGAGGTAATTGGCAGTTAATGGAAGAAATCTTTGGACATAGTGTTGATATTGATAAAGCAAAACCAACTAATTCAGAATTTATTGTCACAGTCGCAGATAAACTTCGTCTTGAATTTCATCAAGATGCAATTAGGCAGTAATAATATTATTAAGACGAGCAGTAGTAGTCTTTTTATTTTGCAAAAATATTGACTAAACAAAAGAATAAATATATACTTATATTAGAAGATGTGGGAGGTGACTACACTAAATGGAACGAAAAATTAATAAATTTTTATTGAAATGGAAAACAGACTTAATAAGAAAACCATTATTAATCATTGGAACAAGACAAGTAGGTAAGACTTATACAGCCTTAGACTTTGGTAAACAAAACTATCAGTATGTCGCTTACTTTAATACTGACCATAACACAATTATAAAAGACTTATTTAAAAAAGAAAGATCTATTACAAGATTAGCAGAAGCTTTAAGTATAATATCAGAAGTTCCTATTGTTAAAAATGATACCTTAATAATCTTTGATAATGTTACAGATGAAGAGATAATTAAAGGAATAAAACTATTTGGTTATGATAAGAATGATTATCATGTTATCGCTATTACATCAAGTAGAGATTCTCTATTAAAGTTTAGAGGAGAAGAATTTCAATATAAAATAATGACAGAAATGGACTATGAAGAATTCTTGTGGGCTATTGGAGAAAAAGAAACAGCAGATAAAATAAGATATGCTTATGATAATCATAGAAGTTGTAGTGTTCATACTAAAGCTTTAGATTTCTTTTATGGCTATTTAATAACAGGAGGACTTCCTGAAGTAGTAGATGCCTTTGCTACTAAAAAACATTATGGATATCTTGATAGTATTAAAGAAAGAGTCTTTGATATAAATAAAAGTGAACTATTAAATAGTAAAAACTTAATAGATATAGAACGTGGTATCGAAGTTATGGAAAGTATTCCTAAACAACTAGAAAAAGATAATAAAAAGTTTCAATATGGTGTATTAGGTTATGGTAGAAGAGCTAAAGAGTATGAGAACTCAATTAACTTTTTAGTAATTAATCAATTAGTTTATCGTTCATACAAAATAAGAGTAGCAAAGTCTCCTTTATCTAGTTGTAGAGAACTTGATAGTTTTAAACTATATCTACCAGATGATGGACTTTTAAGTATGAGATATAACTTAACTAAAGATAGACTAAGAGTAGATGATAATATTAAACAAGCCTTATATGAAAATCATATCGCTCATACTTTAGTAGAAGCAGGTTATTCCCTATACTATTATCAGTCAGAAGGAAAAGCAGAAGTAAACTTTGTTATTCAAAATAGAATGGGTAAGATTATTCCTATAGAACTTGCAACTAAACAAGGTTCTAAAGTAAAGAGTCTATCAGTCTTTATGAAAAAATATATTGTAACAGATGCCTATCGTATTACAGAAAGTAACTTTTCAACAAAGAAAAATGTTAGGTATCTACCTATATATGCTATATTCTGTTTAAATGAACAATTATATTAAGGAGAGTGTAAAATGAAAAAAGTATTATTAACAATAATAGATGGTTTTGGATATAGAGAAGAGAAGAAAGGTAATGCCGTTATTGCAGCTAACCCAGAAAATATAATAAATCTATGGAAAGAATACCCTCATACTACTTTGGAAGCAAGTGGTGAAGCAGTAGGACTTCCAGCTGGACAAATGGGTAACAGTGAAGTAGGACATTTAAATATAGGAGCAGGACGTGTTGTAGACCAACCACTTATGCAAATTAATCATGCTATAGAAGATGGAAGTTTCTTTAAAAATGAAGTTTTACTAGATATAATTAATCACTGTAAAGAAAATAATTCATCTCTACATTTATTTGGACTATTAAGTGATGGAGGAGTTCATTCTCATATTAATCACTTCTTTGCAATGTTAGACTTATGTAAAAAAGAAAACTTTCATAATGTCTATGTTCATGCGTTTCTTGATGGTAGAGATACTCTTCCAGACGTCGCTCTTACCTTCCTAGATTCTCTAACTAATAAGCTTAATGAACTAGGCTTTGGTAAACTAGCAGATATTTCTGGAAGATATTATTCTATGGATAGAGAAAGAATGTGGGATGTTACTAAGAAGTATTATGATTTATTAGTTCATGGAGAAGGAGTAAAAATAGATTCATATAAAAATTATATAGAAGACTCTTATAAACAAAATATTATGGATGAATTCATTGTACCTGCTAAATTAATAGAAGATGGAACCCTTAAAGAAAATGATGGTATGGTAATGCTAAACTTTAGACCAGACCGTATTACTCAAACTTTCACTGCTCTAACTAATAAAGACTTTAAAGAGTTCCCAAGAGTAGATTTTAAAAATGTAAAACTAGTTACCATGATGACTCCAGAACATACTGTTATTGCCACTCCTGCTTTTCCGCCAATGCATCTAACTAATACTTTAGGAGAATATGCTGCATCAAAAGGATTAAAGATACTAAGAATAGCAGAAGCTAGTAAATATCCTCATGTTACTTACTTCTTTGATGGAGGAGAAGAAAAAGATATCCCTAATACCGATAAAATAATCATACCAAGAAAAGATGTAGCAACTTATGATATGTATCCTGCTATGAGTGCTTATGAAGTAACAGATAAATTAATAGAAGTTATGGATAAATACGATTTAATCATTTTAAACTTTGCTAACTGTGATATGGTAGGACATACTGGTAAATTTGATAAAGTTGTAGAAGCTGTTAAAGCTGTTAATGAAAATGTAGGAAGACTATATAAAGCAAGTAAAGAAAAAGGCTTTACTATGTTTGTAACAGCAGACCATGGTAACTCTGAAATTATGGAAGACAATAAAGGAGAAGTAATAACTGCTCACACCACTAGCCCTGTACCATTTATTATTACGGACCATAATATAAAAGAAATTAAAACAGGTAAACTAGGAGATATCGCTCCTACAATACTAAAATATATGGATATAGAAAAACCAGAAGAAATGACTGGAAATAACTTGATTTAAATGGTTAGATGAGCTATCCTATAAGTAGGAGGGTTTAATTATGACAAATGAAGAGTTACAAGAAATAGAAGAGGAATTAAAAGAAAAACGTAAAAGAATAAATGAGCTTATGGAGATAAGGTCAGAGTTACTAGAAATACCTGAAGTTAAAAAGTTCTCTGAAACAGATGAAGAATATAGAAAATTAGAAAAAGAAACAGATATAGTAAGTAAGAAAGCTTACCATGCTAGACAAGAACTTTGTACACATCCTGTTTGGTATTTTATGGGCGCCACAAAAGATGACTATGAAGGTAGAATATACTGGAATTGTATGTGCATGAGATGTGGAAAGATAGAAGAAAGAAGAAGTAAAGATTTCGATAAAGATAGTGTTATATATAAGGATATGTGTTTTGGAAAACCTAAAAACATTGATATTGACTTTTATCATACAGGAATTTTTTATGGTAAATTTATAAACCTAGGTGATAATAAATCTAATGAAGAAGAAAAATCTAAAATGTTTGTTAAAATTATGAAAAGAAAAGATGTACAAGAAAGATTAAATAGAACAAAGTAACCATTAATTGGTTATTTTTTTCTCTTTTAAATAGAACTAACGTATTATATAATAGAGTAAAGAGGAGGGAAAACTATGCAGCGAATTATTTTTCATATCGATGTTAATAATGCTTTTTTATCTTGGACTGCTATTTATCTTTTAAATCATGGCTATAAACAAGATATTAGAAAGATTCCTAGTGTTATAGGTGGAGATGAAAAAGCAAGACGAGGTATTGTTCTTGCTAAAAGTCCTATCGCTAAGAAATATGGAATAGTAACAGCAGAAACATTATATAGTGCTAGAAGTAAATGTAAAGACTTACAAGTATTTTCTCCTAACTATGCTTTTTATAAAGAACAGTCTAAAAAGTTATATAATTATCTATCACAGTATACTCCTGTAATAGAACAATACTCTATTGATGAATGTTTTCTTGACCTTACAGGTACTACACTTCTTTATGGTAATGATTATGTATCACTAGCTCACAAAATAAAAGATGAAATCAAAGAAAAGTTTGGTTTCACAGTCAATGTTGGAATAGGAGAAAATAAACTATGTGCAAAAATGGCAAGTGACTTTGAAAAACCAGATAAAGTACATACTCTTTATTTAAATGAAATTGAAACTAAAATGTGGCCTTTAAAAGTAAATGATTTATTTATGTTAGGTAAAAGTTCTGCTAAAAAATTAAATGACTTAGGAATATATACTATTAGAGATTTAGCTGAGTCTAATATCAATTTATTAAGAAGACATTTTAAAAGCCAGGGTGATTACTTTAAAGAAGCAGCTTTAGGAATAGATTATAGTAAAGTAGAACCTAGAAATGCTAAAAATAAGTGTATTAGTATCTCAAGAACATTGCCTTATGATGTAACGAGAAAAGAAGACTTATTAAAAATATTATTTAGTGAAACAGAAGAAGTCTCTTTTACTTTAAGAAGCCAAAAACTATATACAGGAACTATCGCTGTTACTTATAGAAATAATTTATTTAAAAACTATTCTCATCAAATTACTTTAGATAATCCTACTAATGTAACAGAAGAAATCTATAAAGGAGTTAAAACAATCTTTGAAGCTAGCTGGAAAGAAGACCCTATTAGAAATATAGGAGTAAGATTAGGTGATTTAAAAGAGAAAGCAGTTAGTCAAATGTCTTTATTTGAAGAATCTGATGTGAAAGTGGTAGATAAGGTAGAGGAAGTAATGGATAGTATTATTAAAAAATATGGAAAAGGTAGTGTTATAAGAGCTAGTAAAAAAGAAGAAGATTATAATATCGAAAGAAGACAATAAAAAAAGTTTTTTGCACAGCTTTTGTGGAAAAACTTAATTTAAAAGATTATCAATAATAGAGTTAATCTCATTATCATTTAGCACAATATCTTCATTAATTAAACCAATGTCAGAGTGAATACCGTCATTCTTATGAAAGTCAGAACCTATTGTCGTTATTAGATTATGATGTTTAGCAAAGTTATTCCAATGAGTACTTTCATTGATTTTATTACCATTTATATCTAAATAAATGTAATTAGCTTCAATACCATCAGGCTTCATTTCTTTAACTAGGTTTAATATATCGTCATCATTTAATCCATCTTCATATTTATAACAGACAGGATGAGCAAGAACTACTTTACCACCAGCTTCTCTTATTAAATCACTAGCTTCCTTAGGACTAATAGCTTCTTTTTCTACATAGCAAGGACATCCTTCATTCATTATTGTTTCAATAAACTCACCTTTACTAGGAATATGTCCAAAAGTTTTTAATAGTAATTCTTTATTATCTTCATTTTCTACAATATTAAGAGCAATATGAGCTTTAGTAACAGCATCAATCTTATCTAAAGAATCTACATCAATGATATAACCCAATTCTTTTAATTTAGTAGCAACATCATGTAAATAAATATGCCTAGCATTTCTAATCGAGTATAACTTATCAGTAAACTTTTTATTATTAATATCAAAGTTATATCCTAATACATGAATACCTATTCCCTTATACTTAGTAGATATTTCTACAGCGGTGATTAATTTAACATTATTCTCTTTCGCATAATTAAATAAATCATCATTATAAGCAAGAGTTGTATCATGGTCTGCAATTGCTATAACACTAACCCCATTATTAACAGCTCTATCAATTATTTCTTTAGGAGATAATTCTCCATCAGATAAATTACTATGAATGTGTAAATCTATAAGTCTGTTCATAAAATTCACCTCTATTTTCTATAAATCATTTTCTTATATGCTGTTAATTTATTATCTATAAAGAAAATAGCATCTTCTGTTCTATTTAGATTAAAATTAAACCAAGCATCCCAATTTTCATAATTAGGATTAATAGCAAGGTTGCTAATCAATTCGCGATATTTACTTCTGTGTGGGAAATAAGCTCTAGTACCATACAAAGCAGGTAATGGAAGATTATAGTTATATTTTTTATTGGTAAGTTCACTTAATTTAAGATTTTGTAAAATACGTGCATATCTAGTATTGCCATCGTCAAATAATTGTAATGATGCTACTAGTCCATGAATTATTTGTGATTTTAGAAATATTCTATCATCATAGGTATCAGAATTGTAAAATTCCATAATTTTCTTAATTGCCTCTTCAATATCAGTATAAGGTAGAGCAAAATAACGAATCATAGGATTACCATTTTCTACTCTAACAACAAATGCTTCATTATCTATTCTATGGTCTTTATCAGAAAATTTCTGACTACTTGTTCCTTTTAAAATTAGTTTATGAGCATTTATAAAAGCATCTCTATTAAGAGTAACTCCATTATTAATTAGAAAGTCAATTGCATTAGTTCTCTCAGTTTGCATATATAAACTCATTAAAAAACTATCTTCTTTTTCTAAAGACTGATTATCTACTATTTCTACAGATTTAATAGCATTTAGATAAGAAATAAGATCATCATCTTTTAGTTCTAAAACATCATTTATATAATGTGTATAAAGTTCTTCCGTATCGTTTTCATGATCTACTACAAATTGACTAAATGGTAATGAATAAATACTATCAAATATTTTTAAATTAACAGTTGGTATATCACCTGACTTTCTCATTTTCTCTACATATTCTCTTGTTAACATAAAACTTTCCCCCTCTTAAAATTTATCATATTATACACTATTTCCCTAAAAAAAGCAATTTAAAATATAAATAAGATTAACTTTTTATTGCTATATTAAATGATATTAATAATACAAGAGTATGAAATACCATTATTACTCTTGTTTTCTTTCAATTAAAAAGTTATAAATATCAGAACTTAAATTGTTTTCAGTATCATTCCCCATAAGAGTAGCAACAGTCCGCCTTATATTATTTCTATCATAGTACTTGTCAATATAACTATTTAAATAGTTATAGTTAGTACTAATTATTTTACCATTTTGGAAAAGCCTTATTTCACTATTTTCATCTGCTAATTTTATCCACTCATTTTTATATCTATCTTTCTCTTCATCAGTAAGTTTATGTTCATACTTTAATAATTCTTTAATCTCCTCTGGCACAGTTTCCCCAACACTATTAACATATCTATTATATTCATTTGCAAATATAACAGATATCTGATTAGGAAGCTTATAACAAAAGTAAAGAAAGTTTAAATACTCTTGAGTGTTATTACGACTACTCCAAATTCTAACAGTTTTATCCTTATCAATATTTATAGGAATATCTACATCTTGAATATTTCCTATAGTAAAATCTTCATAAAAGGCATATAAGTCGTTATTAATTAAATTACTTTTATAAAGCGGAGTAAAAGCAGCATAACCAAAAAACACATCTAATTTGTTCATATTTTTATTATCTATCACTTTTTCTGTAAACATAATTAGACTCCTTTACACAATTTATTTATCTCATTATCTGCTCTATAAGGTATAAATGTCAATTTTTTTACAAAAAACTTTCAAAAAATGCTTGTATTATGGGGATTTCTATGATAATATTAATTACGTGTGACTGCTTAGATGTGGGAGGTTGTCGATACGCCAGGTTAAGTTGTTAATCAGCTATCGGGTTATTCACACGGAGCAAGTCTATACTAGATATAGGCGAAGGGAGGACGTAAATAGTGTCAACACAAAAGATTCGTATTAAGTTAAAAGCATATGATCATAAGATACTTGACAATGCTGTAACTAAAATTGTTGAAACAATCAAAAGAACTGGAGGAGATATAGTTGGACCTGTACCTCTACCAACAGAAATTGAGAAATTCACAATTTTAAGAGCTGTTCACAAATATAAAGATAGTCGTGAACAATTCGAAAGAAGAACACACAAGAGATTAATTGACATTAAAAGCCCAAGTAAAGAAACGATTGATGCATTAGCACATCTTGATTTACCAAGTGGTGTCGATATCAAAATCAAAACAATCTAAAATAGGAGGAAATGAAAATGAAAGGAATCTTAGGTACAAAAAAAGGAATGACTCAAGTATTCACTACTGATGGTAAACTTATTCCTGTAACTGTTGTAGAAGTTGAACCTAATGTTGTTACACAAATCAAAACTAATGAAACAGATGGTTATGAAGCAATTCAATTAGGTTATAAAACAGTTAGAGAAAAACTAAGTAACAAACCAAAGATGGGTCATACCACTAAAGCTAATACTGAACCTAAGCGCTTCTTAAGAGAAATAAAAGGCGTAAATGTAGCTGATTACACTTTAGGACAAGTATTAGATGCTAGCGTATTTGAAGCTGGTGAAATTGTAGACGTTAGTGGAGTTAGCAAAGGAAAAGGTTTCCAAGGTGTAATTAAACGTCACAATCAAAGTCGTGGACCTATGGGACATGGTTCACAATATCATCGTGGAGTAGGATCTCTTGGAACAATGAGACCAATGCACGTATTAAAAGGTAAGAAATTACCAGGACAAATGGGTAACGTAAACTCTACTGTTCAAAACTTAGAAGTAGTAGCAGTAGACTTAGAAAATAATGTAATTTTAATTAAAGGTAATGTGCCTGGACCAAAAGAAGGGCTAGTAGTAATTAAAACAGCTGTTAAGAAGCCAGGTAAGAAAAATACTGCTAAAGACTTAATCACTTATGAAGAGATGAAAGAAGCTGAAGTTACTACTGAAGTAGAAGAAAATACTAATACTGAAGAAGTAGTAGAAGCTGCAACTACTGAGTCAACAGAAACAACAAACGAATAATCATCACTACAGTTTAAATAAAATTATGTTATGTAGTGAAAGGAGGAAAAAGTATGAAAAAGATAGATCTTTTAAATCTTAAAGGTGAAAAAGTAAATGAATTAAAATTAAATGAAGAAATATTTTCTATTACCCCAAATGATAAAGTATTATATGATGCAATCATATTAGCAAGAGCATCATTAAGACAAGGAACTCACTCTACTAAAAATCGTTCAGAAGTTAGTGGTGGAGGACGTAAACCTTGGAGACAAAAAGGAACTGGACATGCACGTCAAGGTTCAATTAGAGCTGTACAATGGGTAGGTGGAGGAAGATATGGAACTCCAGTACCAAGAGATTACAGCAAGAAACAAAATCGTAAAGAAAGAAGATTAGCATTAAAGAGTGCTTTAAGTCATAAGTTTAATGATAATGAAGTAATCGTTATGGAAGAGTTATCATTTACTACTCCAAAGACAAAAGAAATGATTACATTATTAAATACATTAAAAATAGCTGATAAGAAAGTACTATTCGTAGTAGAGGACTTTACAGAAAATGTAATATTAGCATCTAGAAACATTCCAAATGTAGCATTAATAGCAGCTAATGAATTAAATGTATTAGACTTAGTTAACTCTGATGTCGTAGTCTTTACTAGTGAAGCTATTAAAAAGATAGAGGAGGCTCTTAAATAATGGATACTAAATACTTAGAAATAATCAAAGCTCCTGTTATCACTGAAAAAAGTGGTTCTCTAGGAGAGAAGAATCAATATGTATTTAAGGTTTCTTCTAAAGCTAATAAAATTGAAATTAAACAAGCTATTGAAAAAATCTTTAAAGTACATGTAAAAGAAATAAGAACATTAAATGTTAAACCTAAAAAAAGAAGAGTTGGTCGCTATACTGGACTTACAAATAGATATAAGAAAGCTATTGTAACTCTAGCTGATGGTGAACAAATTGATCTTGGTTAGAAGGAGGAACTAAAATATGGCAATAAGAAATTATAAACCTACTACACCAGGACGTAGAAAAATGAGTACTCTAACAAACGAAGAGATTACTAAATCTACTCCAGAGAAAAGCTTAACAGTAACACTTAAGAAAAACTCTGGACGTAACAATCAAGGAAAAATAACTGTTCGTCATCAAGGTGGCGGAGTTAAAAGAAAATATCGTCTTATCGATTTCAAAAGAGATAAGAAAGATATCGCTGGTGTTGTAGCAAGCATAGAATACGATCCAAATAGAACAGCAAACATTGCATTAATCAACTATATGGATGGAGAAAAGAGATACATCATCGCTCCTAAGAACTTAAAAGTAGGAGATAAAGTAATAAGCGGTGAAAACGTAGATATCAAAGTAGGAAATGCTCTTCCTATTATGAATATTCCAGTAGGTACTGTTATTCATAACATTGAACTTCGCCCAGGAAAAGGAGCTGCTCTAGCAAGAAGTGCTGGTAGTTCTGCTCAAATTCTAGGACGTGAAGGAAAATATGTAATGATTAGATTATCAAGTGGAGAACAAAGAAAAGTACTTGGTACTTGTATGGCTACAGTTGGTGTTGTTGGTAACGAAGATGCTAGCTTAGTTAAACTTGGTAAAGCAGGACGTAAACGTCATATGGGAATTCGCCCAACAGTTCGTGGTTCTGTTATGAACCCTAATGACCATCCACACGGTGGTGGTGAAGGACGTGCTCCAGTTGGACGTAAGGCACCTCTTACTCCATGGGGTAAACCTGCTCTTGGATATAAAACAAGAAATAATAAAAAGACAGACAAATTTATTGTACGTCGTCGTAATAGTAAATAGGAGGATAAAATATGGCTAGAAGTTTAAAGAAAGGACCTTATGTATTTCCAAGACTATTAAAAAAGGTTCAAAAATTAAATGAAACTGGAAAAAAAGAAGTAATAAAAACTTGGTCACGCCGTTCTACTATCTTTCCTGAATTTATCGGCCACACCTTTGCAGTTCATAACGGTAAAGAATTTATCCCCGTTTATGTTACTGAAGACATGGTTGGACACAAATTAGGAGAATTTGCTTTAACTCGTAAAAATGGTGGACATGGCTCTGACAAAAAATAATAAAGACTAGGAGGAGTTAAAAATGGAAGCAAAAGCAATCGCTAAAATGCAAAGAATATCACCTATTAAAGCTCGTTTAGTAATTGATACTATCCGTGGTAAAAAAGTAAGTGATGCTCTAGCAATATTAGAAAATACAAATAAAAAAGCGGCTCGCCTTACTAAGAAAGTCTTAAATTCAGCAGTAGCAAATGCCGTTAATAATAACGGTATGGAAGCTGACGATTTATATGTAAAGGAAGCACGTGTAGATGCTGGTCCAGTAATGAAAAGAGTATTATTCGATTCACGTGGACGCATCGGACATAATGATAAAAGAACAAGTCACATAGTTATTGTAGTGGCTACAAAATAATAAGGAGGAACTATAATGGGACAAAAAGTTAATCCAAACGGACTAAGACTTGGCATCAACAAAGATTGGGAAGCTAAATGGTATGCTCCTAAAGGTGAAGTATCTAAAACATTAGTAAATGATATTAAGATTAGAGAATACCTTGAAAAAAATCTTAAAAATGCAGGAATTGCCAAAGTCGAAATAGAAAGAACTCCAAAGAAATGTGAAGTTTCTATCCATACATCACGTCCAGGTGTTATCATCGGTCGTGGTGGAGAAGAAATTACAAAACTTAAGGATAAACTATCAAAAGTCGTTGGTGAAAACATTAATATATCAATCGTTGATATTAAGAAAGCAGACCTTAATGCACAACTAGTTGCAGATTCAATTGCAAGTCAAATTACAAATAGAGCATCATTTAGAATGGCTCAAAAACGTGCAATTAGAAATGCAATGAAAGCAGGAGCTAAAGGTATCAAAACAAAAGTATCAGGACGTTTAGGTGGTGCTGATATGGCTCGTAGTGAAGGATATACAGAAGGAACTATCCCACTACATACATTAAGAGCAGATGTTGATTATGCTACAAGTGAAGCAGATACAACATATGGTAAAATTGGTGTAAAAGTATGGATTTACAAAGGCGAAATCCTACCATCAAAGAAAAAAGTAAGTAAAGATACTAAAGAAAGAAAAGAAAGAAAAGCTAAAGGAGGTAATTAGAGTGTTAATACCATCAAGAACTAAATATCGTCGTGTTCACAGATTACCTTACGAAGGCAAATCAAGAGGTAATCGTGAGTTACACTTTGGTGAGTATGGATTACAAGCCAAAGAAGGAGCATGGATTACAGCAAATCAAATTGAAGCAGCTCGTGTTGCCATGACTCGTTATATGAAACGTGGTGGTAAAGTATGGATAAACATATTCCCACACATGCCACTAACTAAAAAGCCTATCGGTACTCGTCAAGGTAAAGGTAAAGGTAATGTTGAAGAATGGGTAGCAGTAGTTAAAGAAGGAAAAATCATGTTTGAAGTAGCAGGTGTTTCTGAAGAAGTAGCTCGTGAAGCATTAAGACTAGCAAGCCATAAATTACCAATAACTTGCAAATTTGTAAAGAAAGAAGATAAAGTAGCAGGAGGTGTTACTAATGAAGGTTAAAGAAATTAGAGAATTATCAAACGAAGAGATCAATGCAAAACTTAAAGAATCTAAAGAAGAACTATTCAACTTAAGATTTAGTGGAGCAATGGGTAACCTAGAAAAACCTTCACGCCTTAGAGAATTAAGACACCAAGTAGCAAGACTAAAAACCGTTTTAAAAGAACGTGAGAAAGAAGAAAAGGTTGATTAGGAGGTAAGTTATGGAAAAGAAAATGACACATGAATTAGTTGGTAAAGTTGTTAGTACAAAAAACAATAAAACTATTACAGTTTTAGTAGAAACACATAAAATGCACCCAAAATATCACAAAAGAGTTAAATCATCTAAAAAATACAGTGTACACGATGAAACAAATAAAGCAAAAGTAGGAGATGTAGTTAGAATCGTTGAAACAAAACCAATTTCTAAGACTAAACATTTCTACTTAAAAGAAATCGTAAAAGAAGCAGTTATTCTATAACTCTTAAGGTAAAGGAGGATAATCTATGTTACAACAAGAAAGTAGATTAAAAGTTGCAGACAACTCAGGAGCACGTGAATTATTAGTAATCAGAGTGCTAGGAGGAAGTCATGTTAAAACTGGAAATATCGGAGATGTAGTTGTTGGAACCGTTAAAAATGCTATACCAAATTCACCACTTCCTAAAGGTAAAGTTGTAAAAGCTGTAATCGTAAGAAGCAAAAGAGGAGTAAGACGTGAAGATGGTAGTTATATCAAATTTGATGATAACGCATGTGTAATCATTAGAGATGATAAAAGTCCAGTCGGAACTCGTGTCTTTGGTCCAGTAGCACGTGAACTTCGTGATAAAGACTATATGAAGATAGTAAGTCTTGCGAAAGAAGTACTATAAGGAGGAAAGTTATGAAGTTAAAAGTTGGAGATAAAGTCGTTGTTATAAGTGGTGCTGATAAAGGTAAAGAAGGAAAAATAATCAAAACACTTAGAAGCGAAAATAAAGTTATTGTAGAAGGAGTACATATTGTTAAGAAACATCAAAAACCTACAGGAAATAACTCAGGTGGAATTCTTGAAATAGAAGCACCTATTGATGCCTCTAATGTAATGATAATTGATCCTAAGACTGAAAAAGGCACAAGAATCGGACATACAACAGACAAAAATGGAAAAAAAGTAAGAATAAGTACAAAATCTAAAGAAGTACTAGATTAGTGGAAGGAGGTTACATAAATGACATTAAAAGAAAAGTATAATAAAGAAGTAGTTCCAGCTCTTATGAGTAAATATGGTTATAAATCAATAATGGAAGTACCAAAACTAGAAAAAGTTGTTATCAATATGGGTGTTGGAGATGCTACTACAAATTCTAAACTATTAGATGCTGCAGTATCAGACCTTGAAAAAATCTCAGGACAAAAACCAGTAGTTACAAAAGCAAAGAAATCAATCGCTGGTTTCAAGATTAGAGAAGGACAAAAGATAGGTTGTAAAGTAACACTTAGAAGTGATAACATGTATAACTTTGTTGATAAACTAATTTCTATCTCACTTCCACAAGTTCGTGATTTTAGAGGAGTTAATCCAAAATCTTTCGATGGTCGTGGTAACTATACATTAGGTATTAAAGAACAATTAATCTTTAGTGAAATAAACTATGATGAAATAGTAAAAGTACGTGGTATGGATATTATATTCGTAACAACTGCTAAAACTAATGAAGAAGCTTATGACTTATTAAAAGGTTTAGGAATTCCTTTTAGAAAGTAATGGAGGGTAAAAGATGGCAAGAAAAAGTATGGTTGTAAAACAAAGTAGAAAGCCAAAATACAAAGTACGTGAATATACACGTTGTTCACGTTGTGGCAGACCACATGCAGTTATGAGTAAATTTGGAATCTGCCGTATTTGCTTCCGTGAATTGGCTTATAAAGGACAAATACCAGGCGTTAAAAAATCAAGTTGGTAGAGACTGGTAAAGAAAAGGAGGAAAAAAGATGGCTGTAGTTACAGATACAATTGCAGATATGTTAACTCGTATTCGTAATGCTAACGCTATGCGTTATGAAGAAGTAAAAGTTCCTTCATCAAAATTAAAATTAGAAATAGCAAGAATTTTAAAAGAAGAAGGATTTATTAAAGATTACAAGTTAGAAAAAAATGATGTACAAGGTACAATCGTTCTAACATTAAAATATGGTGAAAACAAAGAAAGAGTAATAACAGGCTTAAAGAGAATTTCTAAACCAGGACTTAGAGTATATGCTAAAACTGATGAAATTCCAGTAGTATTAAATGGACTAGGAATTGCAATAGTTTCTACATCTAAGGGAATTATGACAGATAAAGAAGCAAGAAGACAAAAACTTGGTGGCGAAGTCTTAGCTTATGTATGGTAAAAGGAGGTGTTTTGAATGAGCCGTATTGGAAATCGTAAAATTGAAGTTCCCGCAGGAGTAACAGTTACAGAAGAAAACGGAATCGTAACAGTTACTGGCCCAAAGGGAAGCTTGAGCCAAAAGATGTTGAAAGGTATTTCAATGGAACAAAAAGATAATGAAATAACATTAACAAGAGTAAGCGATGCAGTAAAAGCAATGCATGGAACAATGAATGCACTTCTTCAAAATATGATTACAGGTGTAACTAAAGGATATGAGAAGGGACTAGAAATAGTAGGTGTTGGATATCGTTTCAATGTAAGTGGTAAAAAATTAACTATCAATGCTGGGTATTCTCATCCTGTAGAAATGACTATACCTGAAGGGCTTACTGTAGAAGCATCATCTAATACAGAAATAACAGTTAAAGGTATTGATAAAGCCTTAGTTGGTGAATTTGCTGCCAACGTAAGAAAAGTACGTCGCCCTGAACCATATAAAGGTAAAGGTATTCGCTATAAAGATGAACATATTAGACGTAAAGAAGGAAAGAAAGCTGCTTAAGCTAGTAGGAAGGAGAGAAATATATGATTAATAAAAAATCAAGAAATAGCATGAGACAAGTACGTCATGCTAGAATTAGAACTCATTTAAGTGGAAATGCTGCCACACCAAGACTAAATGTATTTAGATCAAATACAGCAATATATGCTCAAGTTATTGATGATGAGAGTTCTACTACTTTAGTATCTGCTTCTTCTAGAGATAAAGATTTAAATTTAAAGAATAAATCAAACATTGAAGCAGCTACTGCTGTAGGTGCTAGTATTGCAAAAAAATGTAATGAAGCTGGCATTAAAAAAGTAGTATTTGATAGAGGTGGATATCTTTATCATGGACGTGTTAAAGCATTAGCAGATGCTGCACGTGAAAATGGACTAGAGTTCTAAGGAGGGTAAATATGCAAAAACAAACAAACGATGCCAAAGAAAAACAAACTGAAGAACTAGTCGTTCAACTTAAAAGTGTAGTTAAAGTTACAAAAGGTGGACGTCAACGTCGTTTTTCAGCAGTTGTTGTTGTTGGAGATCGTAAAGGACATGTTGGTATCGGTACAGGTAAAGCTTTTGAAGTACCAGATGCTATTAAGAAAGCAATAAGCAATGCTAATAAGAATATGATTACTATAGAATTAATTGATGGAAGAACTATTGCTCATGAAGTAATAGGAGTAAGTGGAGCTGCTAGAGTAATGTTAAAACCAGCTAAAGAAGGTACTGGTATCATTGCTGGAGGTAGTGTAAGAGCTGTCCTTGAACTAGCTGGAGTTCGTGATGTTGTATCAAAATCTCTTGGAGCTAGAACTAAACTAAATATGGCAAATGCTGCTATAAATGGTCTTAAGAGTATTAAAACACCAGAAGAAGTTGCAAAACTTCGTGGTAAAAGTGTAGAGGAGATTTTGGGATAATGAAGTTACATGAATTAAAGAAAAACGAAGGCGCTACTTTCCGTAAAAAGATAGTAGGACGTGGACCTGGTTCAGGATCAGGAAAAACATCAGGCCGTGGACAAAAAGGACAAAACGCTCGTAGTGGTGGAGGAGTTTCACCAGTATTCGAAGGTGGACAATTACCACTATATAGAAGACTTCCAAAAAGAGGATTTAGTAATCATGATTTTAAAACAGTATATGCAGTTATCAATGTCGGAGATTTAAATGTATTTAATGATGGAGATGTTGTTACACCAGCATTACTTAAAGAAAAAGGAATTGTTAAAAAACAACTTAATGGAATTAAAGTATTAGGAAATGGTACACTTGAAAAGAAATTAACTATACAAGCTCATAGATTTTCAAGTAGTGCTTTAAGAAAAATAGAAGAATCAGGAAGTAAAGCCGAGGTGATCTAAGATGCCTCTATTGAAGCAATTATTTAAGCCCACAAATAGAGATTTATTAAAAAGAATTGGTTTTACTTTAGTAGCATTAGCAATATTTATAATAGGAACAACTATTCAAGTTCCAGGAACTGAAAGTATTACTAAAAACCTAGGATTTCTAGAATTAGTTAATACTATGGGTGGTGGAGCTTTACAAAACTTTTCAATCTTTGCATTAGGTGTTATGCCTTATATTACAGCAACGATTGTTATGCAACTATTAGGAGAGCTAATTCCTTATTTCCAAGAGCTAAATAAACAAGGACATGTAGGTAGACAAAAAATTAATACCTATTCAAGATATATGGGAATATTATTTGCCTTCATTCAAGGTTATGCCTTCTCATTTATGTTCTTAGGTAGAAGTGCAAGTGCCACTGAATATATCTATATATCAGTAGTATTAACAGCAGGTACAGCATTCCTACTTTGGTTAGGAGATCAAATTACAAGAAAAGGTATAGGTAATGGTTTAAGTCTAATAATCATGGCAGGAATTATTGCCACACTACCACAGATGTTTATTGATGCTTTCCAAGGATTAGTAGTATTTGATGGTACTGCTCAAGAAATAACATTAGGAGTAGTTAAATTTATCCTATTTGCAATAATCTACTTTGCTATTATCGTTGGAGTTATCTTCGTACAAATGGCAGAGAGAAAAGTTCCAATTCAATATGCTAATAAATCAACAACATATGGACAAAGCGCATCTTATGTTCCAATTAAAGTAAATACCGCTGGGGTTGTACCTGTGATATTCGCATCAAGCTTAATGGCAATTCCAGGAATTATCGCAGGCTTAATAAATAATGAAAGCTTTAGTCTTTTCGTTCAAAACTATTTAACATATACAACACCTGTAGGATTTATAATCTATGTAATATTTATATTCCTATTTGGATTTGTATATACTTATATGGTTTTCAAACCAGAAGACTTTGCTAAAAATCTTCAAGAAAGTGGAGGTTACATTCCAGGAATTAGACCAGGTAATGAAACTAAAACTTACTTATCAAAAGTATTAACAAGAATAACTTGTCTAGGTTCAGTCTTCTTAGCAATTATCGTAGCCTTACCAATAATATTCTCTAATGTAACAAGTTTACCAACAAGTGTTAGTATTGGAGGTACAGGTTTACTAATTGTTGTAGGAGTTGCCCTAGAAACTTATAAACAAATAGAAGGAAGTCTTCTTTCTAGAAATTATAAGAAGGGTTATAGTAGAAGATGAAAAATATAATTTTTATCGCCCCACCTGCTGCAGGTAAGGGGACCCAAAGTGCTATTTTAGAAAAGAAATATAACCTACCACATATCTCAACAGGAGACATCTTAAGAGAAGAATCTAAAAAAGATAGTGAGTTAGGTAGATATATTTCTGAAGTATTAAGTAGTGGAGGCTTAGTAAAAGATGAAGTTACTTATGAACTTCTAAGAAATCGTTTATCACAAGATGACTGTAAAAATGGTTATATCTTAGATGGTTTTCCAAGAAACATAGAGCAAGCCTATAAATATGATGAGATACTTAATAGTCTTAATCAAGAACTAGGCTATGTCATTCAGTTAGATATTTCTGAAGAAATACTTGAGAAAAGAATAACTGGAAGAAGAATCTGTGAAGACTGTGGAAGTGTTTATAACATAAATTCCGATAATGAGAAACCTAAACAAGAGTCAATCTGTGATAAATGTAATGGTAAATTATATCAAAGAAACGATGATAACATAACTTCATTTAAGAATAGATATAATTTATATATAGAAAAAACTAAACCACTACTTGACTATTATGCTAAAAAAGGTATATTATATGTAATCAATGGAAATGACTCAGTTGAGGAAGTTTCTAAAAGAATAGATGCCGTTTTAAAAAAGGGGATGTAAATAATGATTACTTTAAAAAGTAAAAGAGAAATTGAGTTATTAAAAGAAGCTGGACATATTGTCTATCTTACTCATCAGTATTTACGTCCCCATATTAAAGCTGGTATCAAAACAAAAGAGTTAGACCGACTTGCCGAAGAATTCATAAGAAGTAAAGGAGCGACACCATCATTTAAAGGTTATGAAGGATTTCCTTCAACACTTTGTATAAGTATTAATGATGAGGTTGTTCATGGCTTTCCAAGTGATAGAGTTCTACAAGATGGTGATATAATATCAATAGATATTGGCGCTTGTTATAAAGGTTATCATGGCGATTCAGCTTGGACTTACACAGTAGGTAAAGTAAGTGATGATGCTAAATACCTATTAGAACATACAGAAAAAGCTTTATATGAAGGTATTAAACAAGCGAAAGTCGGTAATAGAATAGGCGATATCAGTTATGCTGTTGAAAAATATGCGACAGAACATAACCTAGGTGTCGTTAAAGAATTAGTAGGACATGGTGTTGGAACCAGTGTACATGAGTCCCCTGATGTTCCAAACTATGGTACTAAAGGAACAGGACCTAAAATTAGAGATGGCATGGTTATTGCCATTGAACCAATGTTAACTTTAGGAAGTCCAGATATCTATGTTGAAGATAATGACTGGACCGTTAAAACAGAAGACTCTTCATTATCAGCACATTTTGAACATACAATAGCGATTACTAATGAAGGAGTTATTATATTAACAGGAGAGTGAAAGAATGGCTAAAGATGATGTTATTGAAGTTGAAGGTAAAGTTCTAGAAATTATACCAGGTGGTAAGTTCAAAGTACAACTAGAAAACGGACATATAGTAGAAGCTCACGTTTCTGGTAAAATACGAATGAACTACATTCGCATCTTACCGGGGGATACCGTTATGTTAGAACTATCACCTTATGATTTAACACGTGGGCGTATTACCTATCGTAAATAATAGGAGGGATAAAAATGAAAGTAAGAGCAAGTGTAAAGAAAATTTGCCCAAAATGCAAAATAGTAAGAAGAAAAGGTAAAATCAGAGTAATTTGTGAAAATCCAAAACACAAACAAGTACAAGGTTAATAAGGAGGAGAAGTTATGGCACGTATTAAAGGTGTAGATATTCCAAATGACAAGCATATATGTATATCACTTACATATATCTATGGTATTGGTAGAAGTTTAGCAAAAAAAATCTGTAAAAATGCTAAAGTTGACCCAACTAAAAAAGCAGGAGACTTAACTCAAGAAGAGTTAATTGCCTTAAGAGATGAAATCAATAAACATCCAACTGAAGGTGATTTACGTCGTGAAGTTAATATGAATATTAAAACTAAAATGGAAATTAATTCATATGAAGGAACACGTCATAAAAAAGGATTACCTGTAAGAGGTCAAAGAACAAATAGAAATGCTCGTACTCGTAAGGGTAAAGGTAAAGTAGTAGCTAACAAGAAAAAGTAGTTAGGAGGTTATTATGGCTTATAAAACAAGAAAAAGAAAAGTTAAAAAGAATATACCTGAAGGTGTAGTACATATTGGTGCAACTTTTAATAATACAATTATTACTATTACTGATAAAGAAGGTAACACTGTAAGTTGGGCATCAGCTGGTGCACTAGGATTTAAAGGAAGTAAGAAATCAACACCATTCGCAGCAGGTATGGCAGCAGAACAAGCAGGAAAAGCTGCATATGATATGGGAATGCGTAAAGTAGAAGTATTTGTTAAAGGATTAGGACCAGGAAGAGAAACAGCAATTAGATCACTTCAAACAGCAGGTCTTGAAGTAACAGGAATTACTGATGTTACACCAATTCCACATAATGGATGCCGTCCACCAAAGCGTCCTCGTGGATAATAAAAGGGAGGTTAATAAATTGATAGAATTTGAAAAACCAGTTTATAAAATTACTGATTATGTAGAAAATAATTTCTATGGAAAATTTGAACTAGAACCACTAGAAAGAGGTTTTGGTACAACTTTAGGAAATGCTTTAAGAAGAGTAATGTTATCATCACTACCAGGTAGTGCAATTAGTGCTGTTAAAATTGATGGTGTATTACATGAATTCCAAACAATGGATGGAGTTATAGAAGATGTAACTACAATTATCCTTAACTTAAAAGGAGTAGTTGTTAAGAATCATACAGAAGATACAAAAATAATTACTCTTAAAAAAGAAGGAGAAGGAGTAGTAACAGCTGCTGATATTGAAGCAGATAGTGATATTGAAATAATCAATAAAGACCATGTAATTGCAAATCTTGCTAAAGGTGGTGCTTTAAACATGACTATGATTGTTACTAATGGTCGTGGTTATGTTAAGAGTGAAGACTCTAATCTTAGAGAAGATGATAAGAAAAATGGTTTCATCGCTATGGATGCAATCTATTCTCCAATTGAAAGAGTTTCATATGAAGTAGAAAGCGCTAGAGTTGGACAAGATGAAAGTTACGATAAATTAGTAATGGAAGTATGGACTAATGGTTCTATTAAACCAGAAGAGTCTATCGCTTTAGCTGCTAAAATCTTAATTGAACACTTTAAACTAGTTACAGAATTAAGTGATATCTCTAATGTAAGTGGTATGATGATAGAAAAAACAGAAGATCCTAAGACAAAAGCATTAGAAACATCTATTGAAGATTTAGACTTCTCAGTAAGAGCATATAACTGCTTAAAAAGAGCAGGTGTTCATACCTTACAAGACTTAGTTAATAAGAGTGAAAACGATATGATGAAAATCCGTAACTTAGGAAAGAAATCATTAAAAGAAGTATTAGATAAAATTAAAGAATTAGGGCTTGACCTAAGAGATGATGATTAAGGAGGTAAACTTATGGCATATAGAAAATTAGGCGTTGATAATAAACACAGAAGAAGTATGTTAGCAACTCTTACTAAACAAGTAATTATGAATGGCCAAATAACAACTACTGAAACAAGAGCTAAAGAAGTTAGAAAAGCTGTTGATAAAATGATTACTTATGGTAAGAAGGGAGATCTTGGTAGTCGTCGTAGAGCCCTAGCTTTCTTACATAATGATAAAGCTGTTGTAAATAAAATATTTAATGAACTAGCTCCACTTTATGCAAGTAGAAATGGTGGATATACACAGATTTTAAAACTTGGTGAACGTCGTGGAGATGGAGCATTACTTGCTATCATCAAATTAGTAGATGAAGAGACTAAAGAAGAGGCAAAATAATGTCTCTTTTTTGTTTGCTTTCTAAAAATCCATAGGATTAGTAGGAGTAATTTTACCATTGCAATCTTCTTTAGTACAATCAAATGATGGTAAGTTTTTATTGCCAGTAATTTCATTAATATCTTTGAAAAGTTTAACCATTTCAATAGGAAGCTTAGTTTCCTCACCACATTTATTACATTTATAGTTAATGTATTTAGATTTATTAGACAAGGAATCATCTTCACATAATTTAGCAAAATCTACACCTAAAGCTCTTGATATTCTCCAAATAGCCCCCAAAGAAAATGTTTGATGATAAGTAGATTCTATTCCACTTATAAATGATAGAGAATAATTTATCTCTTCAGCAAGTTTTTCTTGAGTCCACCCTTTTAGTTTTCTATACTTTTTTACATTTTTACTTATAACTTCGTAAATATAGTTTTCATCATCCTTTTTAAATTCCATAAAACCACCTCATTTTGTAAATATTATTCCCAAATAACTTAATATTTTGCTTTATATAAATATTATCTATCAAAAATGGTGTAGTTTTTACTCACTATTTGTAAACAAGATGACAAATAATAACAAAAATAGTGCAACGTTTCAACAAAATATGTTATAGTAAAAAAGAATAGAAGGTGTTTAATGAGTAATAATTATCTAATTAACTTGTTAATAGAAATAATAATGCTTTTTAAATTGTTATTTTTCTATTCAAAACAAAAAAGGAGGAGTGAATGTGAAAAAAGGAGTTTTAAAAATAGTTTTTTTAGTAACAATTTTAGTTATAAGTGTTACTAATGTAAATGCTGAAACTAGCGGTAGTGTATATAATACTAGTAATGGTATTTCCTATACTATAAATGGTTTTAACATTAATATTTATGATGGTAGTACTGGGGAATATGATATTCCTAACTATTTTAATGGTAATAAAAATCTACTTTATACCATACCAGTGTCTTTAGAGGATGAGATAATATCTTATGAGCCTGAAGAAACAGTTTCAAATAGTGATGGTTCTACAGGTTCATATATAGATTTAAATCTAAATGTAGATAGTGATGATATAGAAAGATTAGTAAAAACACAACTACCAAATATTAACAATAATACTAGTTATTATGCAGAATTAGTAGTTAATTATAATATTACAGAAGTACCTAGTACTTATAAGAGTATTTATCACTTAAATATATTAGAATCTGCATTTTCCCTTTTTAGTAAAGGAATAGAAGATGTAGAATTAAATGCTCAAACATCACAAATTTTAGAAGTGGCAAAATATTCTAAGGAAAATGATGTAGAAGAATTCATTACTGGAGTTGATGTATTATCAAGTTTAGAAGGAAACGAAAGTACTAATACTTATGTTAATTCAAGTATGGGTATGATGGATTATTTAACTTTATCAGATGCTGATAATTTTGAAGAAACAAATACTTCTGTAAACTCTTATATCCTTATGTTACATAATAGTGATCTTGTTACTGAAGCTATTCTTGATGAGGAAAATAATACATCAATAGATAATAATACTACTACAGAAAATCAAAATGAACCAACAGAAATTGTTAAGACAGGTAATACTTCTATGAGTGTTCCTACAGTTATTTATATAGCATCATCATTATTTGCTATCATAGGTATAGGCTTTATTGTAATATCAAAAAGTAAATGGATTTAAAGGAGGTAAATATGGATAATACTTATACAAGCATAAATATGGATGACACTTTTACAGGAATGTTTCAATTCCTAGCCACTTATCTTATAATAATCTTAGTTATTGTAATTATAATATATATTGTAATAGGAATATTTTTAAATAAGTTCAACAAATTAAAATATGGAAAAGGCACACCCATGGCCTTTATACCTTTAGTTAATATATATTTGTTAGGTAAGCTTACTATTAGTAAACCTGTTGGTCTTATTTTAGTTTTCATACCCTTATTAACAGGAACATTTACTACTAATATAAATGGTGTAGAAAATTCTTATACCCTTTTACCAGCAGATATTAATAGTAAGGTTAATGCGGTATATAATCTTGTTACCCTTGGACTACTAATTTATGCAATAGTTTTATATTTTAAATTAAAGAAAGAACAGAAAAATGGAACTTATATAAATGAGCAAGAGAAAATGCCATTAGAAAATCAAAATAAAGATATTATTAATAACGTAATTAATGCCACTAAAGAAACTAATACAATAAACCCATATAATGAAAATATAAGTAATAATAGTACTACTACTAATGCTAATACAGATAATTATAATGTAGGTAACACATCTATAAACAAAGTAGAAACATCTACTACTGCAAATACTAATGTTAATGTTAATTCTAATTATACTAATAATAATAATGTATATAGTAATAATGAACCAAGTGAACTAAAGAAACAATACCAAAATAATGACTTAAATAAGTAGTATTATATAAAAAATATAACAATAAAAGGTAATAATATTTGAGATGATTAAAGGGGAGACAAAAAATGTCTCTTTTTTGTTGATTATAAAAGAAAAGATGTTATAATAAAGAGTATCTTGAGGAGGAAGTAGTATGCAAGGAAAAAATAAATATGTTAGAAATTTAACAATAGGAGCTGTCTCAGGAGGTTTAATTGTAGGCGGAGGAACTCTTGCCTTAAATGATAGTAAACCATTTATAAAAGATTATATAGAGACTTATCAAGTAACCACAGATGCCACTATTAGGACAACAGAAGGTTTAACTAGATTAAATCCAACTTCAGAGTTTTTAACATCTGATGAGATAGAAGAAATGAATAAATTAGAGGTAAAAAGCTATACACAAGCTGGAGATAATTATGATGTAGAGTTATATGGCTTTACAATTGGTAGTTTAACAGATGAAGAAATAACCACAAAACAAAATCAATTTGAGAATGGAAATGCTCTATTATCAATTAGTAATTATGACAATTATGATGATTATCAAGTAGAATCTAGAGAGTTACCAGCAAGTTATGAAAATATTCTAGAAGAAATAAATATAAAAACTATCAATTACAATAGTGTAATAACAGTAAGAGAAAGTAATAAAGTAAATATGGAAGATACAGCTTTTTGGATTTTAATTACAGCTGTAGGAGCTTATATGGGACTTATGTATGGTAATTTAGTAAGTGAACTATCTTCTAAAGTAAAAAAGAAAACAAAATAATGTCATTATTTGCCTATAATTTCCACTTGCTCATCTTCTCATTCTGTACTACAATGATTAAAATGGAGAAGAGCTATGGAAAACGAAATAAAGAAGACAATTTTAAAAGAAGCTAAAGAATGCATTGAAAACGGAGATATAAATAGAGCAGAAGCTTTACTCAAAGGATATCTTGATTTTAATAATGACCCAGAAATATCAAGTACTCTTGCTAACATTTACACACAAAGAGGAAAACTAAAGGAAGCATTAGAGATATTAAAAGGACAAGATTCTAATTACTTTTGTGTGTTTAAATCACTTTCAGAAATATATATCAAGTTAGAAAAATATGATAAATTATACAATTTATGGAAGAAAAGTAAAAATAGAAACTTCCAAGATTTAAAGAAAGAAAAAGATTTAAAAAAAGCATCACAATATTTAAAAAGAGTACAAGTATTTCTAAAATTATTTGTAAGTAAAAGAATAGAAATACCTAAAGAGTTAGATTATAAAGAACAGCAATATGTAAAATACGATTATAATAGGGCCTTAGAACATATTGAATTAAGACATACTAGTCCTAATAATAATCCTAATGAAAATACTAGTTCTATATTTTATAGTCATTATGATTTAGAAGAACTATTTTTAGTAGCTACTAGAAATATAGAATTTGAAAAAAGAGAAATAAAACTTAAGTGGGACTTCTCAGATACCTATATATTTTATTTTAAAGATATTGGTAGAAGTGAAACTGGTTTAAGTTTAAACTTTTTTAGGGTGGCAACGATTCCTAATACTAATAAGATAATTACAATGTTTCCTACTTTTAATAGAAAGTCTTCTAGTCTTTGTTATCTTTCAAAACAAGATATGCTTCCAATATGTAATTCTATTGTTCATACTGATAGAATTTACAGAGAAAAGACGTATAGTATTAACAAAAAGTAGTTGCAATACCTCACAATATTTCGTATAATAATACTAGATTTTAAATGTGGTTGTAGTAGTAAAAAAGACCTATTTTAATAGAGAGTTTGTGGTTGGTGGAAACAAATAAAATAACTTTTTGAACTTGATAACCTTAAACATTTACGGATAAGTCCGATATAACTTTAAAGTGCATAGATTTCTATGAAGCAAGATGGTACCACGGGTTTAACTCGTTCTTGTTAATAGGAATCTATTTTTGTTAGGAGGAGTATTATGTTAGATGAGTTAATATTATTTATTATGACTTTCTTACTAGTTTTTATAATCTATGAATTATTTTTAGTAAGAAAATCTAAAAAAGATAAAAGAAGAAAGAAACCAGTTGAGGTTAATTACTTGATAGGTAAATATAACCTTGATTTAGATAAACTAAACTATAAGAGACTCTTAAATATAATTAGTGCCGTTAGTGCTTTTGATATTTCATTAGTAGTAACAATAGTCTCATTATTAGATAGTTTTTATCTACAGTTATTGATAGGATTTGTCTTAATAATGCTATTAATAATTGTAAGTTATGATATAGTAGGAAGAATATACAAGAAGAAAGGATGTTGTAAGAATGATTAATTTTAATGAAATAGAAGAAAAATGGGAAAAAAAGTGGAAAGAAGATAAACTTTATAAGTTTAATCCTGAAAGCAAAAAAGAAAAGCTATATTGTTTAGAAATGTTCAGTTATCCAAGTGGTGCTAAATTACATATGGGTCATTGGTATAATTATGGTGTTACCGATACATGGGCAAGATTTAAAAAAATGGATGGTTATAATGTATTCCATCCAATGGGCTTCGATGCTTTTGGATTGCCAGCCGAAAACTATGCTATCAAAACAGGGATACATCCTGCTATAAGTACTGATAAAAATATTGAAACTATGGAAAAACAACTAAGTAGAATAGGTGGCTCATGGGATTGGGATTATGAAATAAAAACTTGTAAAGAAGATTATTATAAATGGACACAGTGGATGTTTTTAAAACTATATGAAAAAGGACTTGCATATAAAAAAGAAGCTCCTGTTAATTTCTGTCCATCATGTAATACCGTTTTAGCTAATGAACAAGTAATATCAGGAAACTGTGAAAGATGTGGTAGCACAGTTATTAGAAAAAATATGAGTCAATGGTTCTTTAAAATTACTGATTATGCTGAAGAACTATTAAATGACTTAGATAAATTAGACTGGCCTGATAGAACTAAAAATCTTCAACGAAATTGGATAGGTAAAAGTGTAGGTGCTTATGTTGACTTTAAAGTAGATGGTACTGATGAAAAGTTTACAGTATTTACAACTAGGTGCGACACTTTATTTGGGGCAACTTATTGTGTTTTAGCACCTGAATTACCATTAGTTGACAAAATAACTACTTCTCTTCAAAAAGAAGAAGTTAATAAATATAAAGAACAAGCTAGTAAACAAAGTGATATTGAAAGAACAAGTACTACTAAAGAAAAGACAGGTGTCTTTACAGGGGCATATGCTATTAATCCTGTAAATAATAAAAAAATACCTATTTGGATTAGTGATTATGTTTTAGCAACATATGGAACAGGTGCAATTATGGCAGTACCAGCTCATGATGAAAGAGATTATGAATTTGCTAAAAAATTTAATTTAGAGATAATACCAGTTTTAGAAGGAGGAGACTTATCTAAAGAAGCTTTTGTTGGTGATGGACTTCACATTAATTCAGACTTTTTAAATGGTTTGAATAAAGAAGATGCTCTAAATAAAATGAATGCTTATCTAGAAGAGAAAGGCTTCGGAAAGAAAACTACAACATATAAATTAAGAGACTGGTTAGTATCTCGTCAAAGATATTGGGGGGCTCCTATTCCTATTATTTACTGTGAAGACTGTGGAATAGTACCAGTTCCAGAAAAAGATTTACCAGTAAAATTACCAATGGATGTAGAATTTACTCCAGATGGGGAAAGTCCTTTAAAAAAATGTGACTCTTTTATGAATTGTACATGTCCTAAATGTGGTAAGAAAGCTAAAAGAGAAGCAGATACCCTAGATACCTTTGTATGCTCTAGTTGGTATTATTTAAGATATCCTGATGCTCATAATGATAAGGAACCATTTAATAAAGATTTAATAAATAAAATACTACCTGTTGATAAATATGTAGGTGGTATAGAACATGCTTGTATGCACTTACTATATGCAAGATTCTTTACTAAAGCTTTAAGAGATATGGGATATCTAAACTTTGATGAACCATTCTTATCTTTAGTTCATCAAGGTACTATATTAGGTCCAGATGGTGAGAAAATGTCTAAATCCAAAGGAAATACAGTAGCACCTGATCCATTAGTAGAAAAATATGGAGCAGATGTATTAAGAGGCTATTTAATGTTTGGCTTTAACTATATAGATGGTGGTCCTTGGACTGATGATGGTATAATTTCTATTAACAAGTTTTATCATAAAATTGAACGTTTAACTAATGCTATAAAAGAAAGTGATGAAAGAATAACTGAAATTGATAAAGTATTACATAATTCTTTAAAATCAATAAGAGAAGACATAGAAAAATTTCAATTTAATACATCTATGGCTAGAATAATGGAATACACTAACATTTTATCAAAGTATGAACAAAGTGGTATTCCTAGATATTATATAGAAAAATTACTTCTTATACTTGCACCATTTGCACCACATATAGCAGAAGAATTATGGCAAAGTATTGGTAATAAATATTCTATTCATAATGAGTCTTATCCAATATATGAAGAAAAGTACTTAATAGAAGAAGAGAAAAAAATAGCAGTCCAAGTAAATGGTAAAGTACGTGCTACTATAACAATAAATGTTAATGATAGTGAAGATGTAGTTAAAGAAAAAGCTTTAGTCCAAGAAAATGTAAAGAAATTCACTGAAGGTAAAGAAATAGTTAAGATCATTGTTATCAAAGGTAAAATAGTAAATATAGTTGTAAAATAGGTATAGACAAGCAAAGAGGAAAAAGTTATTTCTCTTTGCTTTTTTCCACAATTTTTGTGGATAAAGTGTTCTAAAATATAGTAGAAAGGCTGTGACTATATGAAAGTAAAAATATTCGACTATGAAGATGAGAGTGATTTACAAAAAGCAATGAATGAGTTTTTAGGTGATTTAGATGGAGAAGTTGTAGATATTAAGTATGCTGTTAGTTCTTTTCCTAGTGGAGAAGAGCAGATATATTGTTTTTCTGCTATGATAATTTATTATTAAAAAATACAAAAGAAAAATAACATACTAAGTTATTTTTCTTCCTCCTATTATTATCTCCCTTATTTAACAATAAATAAGACATCTAATTCTTGAATTAGATGCAAACCAAATCACTTTTGAAAGCATCTATTCTTATTGCAAATCTCTTTGCTAAATACATAATATCATAATTTTATATTAATGTCAAAGTATCAGGTATGAATTACTTAAATATAGTTTTAACTCCTAAATACTCTGGAAAGTATTTTCTTGCCATATTGGTATATTTAGGATTAATTACTAAATCATACTCTCCAACTAATTCAACAACTTGTCCCCCAAAGTTCTTTTTATAGTTATAAGAATTTTTTAATTTATTATTAGAATCATTAATATCTCCAATTTCATATAAATTATAATACTTATAACCATTCTCTATTGCATACCTAATCATCTCATAATGAAGTGTATAAGAAGCATCTAACTTATTATATTCATCCACAATTCCACCATTTAATGCCACAACTTCATTACCAATGGTTATAAACATATAAATACCCATACTAACATCATCGCTACATTTAGAAAAATATTCTTTTAAACTCTCTAATCTTTTAATCTCTTCTTCATCTTCAAGTTCTTTATCAATAAAATATTCTGCAGTCATCTTTGAGTTGTGATAGTTATTTATTCTAACTTCTTTTTCTTTTATTACCTCTGAAATCATCTTATCAATATTGTTGGTAACTTCATCCCTCTTAAAATAAACTTCCATAAACTTAATATTACCATCAAAAGCCTGTTTTAAGTCTAGATAGAAAGTTTTAGTAGGTACGATAGTACGATATTTTTTACTTTCATTATCTATAATACCTATAAATTTATCAATATCCTTAAAATCAAAGTCTCTTACTTTGAATCCTAGTCTTTCATTTCTTCGAACAGTCTGTCTTGCTTTAGGACTAAAGTTATTAAAGATATCATCTATAGTCTTCTCTTTTAAATTAATTCTACTAAGCCATTTAGGTTGAATCCTATCATTAACTTTAATAAAGTTAGCATTAGTAAGATTAACCTCTACAAAGTCATTATAGACTCCACCTTCTATGATATTTCCTTCACTATTTCTATCTCTTACTAAAATATAAGGATCTATCTTTAAAAAGACACCATGTTTTTCAATAATAAACTTCTTAACTTCTTCTGTGAACTCTTTTAATGATTCTTCATTCTTATAATCTATTAAAAATCCACGAGGGGCATAGAATAATCTCTCCTTATCTTTTTTTCTCTCATAAGAAAGAAGTAAACTCGCTCCTACTAAATGTTCTTTAATAAATCCCCCTACATAATAAGCATGGAATTTATCACCTTCCATAAATCTCCCCCAAGAACTTGTTTGTTGAAAACTACCTAAAGGGTGATTAAGAGCAAACTGGTCAAACTCTTTTTTCGTTAATTCTCTAAGTTCCATTAAATCACCTCTATCTTCTTTAATTATACAAGTTACTTTAAAACTTTTCAATAATATGGTATTATATTTAAAGAAATTGGAGGATGTAACATGGCAAAAACAAAGACAAAGAAAAATAAAGAATTAAAACAAAATTCCTTTCTAAATGGAGCCTTTATTGCTACATTAGGTATAGTAGGTAGTAAAATACTAGGTATGCTTTATGTAATACCATTTTATGCAATTATTGGAGGACAGGGAGGAGCCTTATATGGTTATGCCTATACAATCTATAACTTATTTCAATCTTTATCCTGTGCAGGTATTCCTAATGCTATTAGTAAAATAATTAGTGAGTATCAGACATTAGGTTATTATAATGCTAAAGAGAAAGCTTTTAAACTAGGTAGACGACTTGCCATTATTATGGGAATTACTATCTTTATAATTCTCTTTATCTTCGCTCCTGATATTGCCAAAGCGATTCTTGGAGACTTAGAAGGTGGTAATACACTAGAAGATGTAACAATGGTAGTAAGAGTAATTGCCACTGCTATACTTATTGTACCAACACTTAGTATTTATAGAGGTTATTTAGAAGGACATAAATTTATAACCCCTCCATCTATTAGTCAAGTATTAGAACAATTAGTAAGAGTAATTATTATAGTAGCAGGTAGTTTCTTCGCTATTAATGTCTTTAACTTATCTTTACAAACAGGAGTAGGAGTTGCCGTATTTGGTGCGACAGCAGGAGCGATATTCGCTTATTTCTATCTATTAGATAAAGTTAAAAAAAATAAAAAACAACTACATGAAAAAGCTCTTGATGTCGATGAGCCGGTAATTAGAACTAAAGAAATATTAATAAAAATATTCTGGTATGCCTTACCTTTCATTATGATAGATGTCTTTAAATCATGTTATGACTTTATTGATATGACAACTATTGTTAAAACAATGGTAAATGATATTGGTTATACAACTGCCCAAGCTGAAAACATTATGAGTGTAATCTCTACTTGGGGTAATAAAATCAATATGATTATTGTATCTATCTCAACAGGTATCATTGTAAGTTTAATACCAAACCTTACATCAGCTTCAGTAAAAAAAGATAAAAAAGATATTCATCATAAAATAAATCAAACTCTACAAGTATTACTATTCATATCAGTTCCTATGACTTTAGGACTATCTTTCTTAAGTGAACCTGTCTGGGAAGTATTCTATGGTAATAATAGTGAATATGGAGCTGTTATAATTAAATACTTTGTCTTTGTCGCTTTAACAATATCAACTTATACAGCTTTAGTATCAATAGTACAAGTTTTAAAATACTATAAAGAAGTTTTAATTTCTCTAGTAGTAGGAGTATTAATAAAATTAGTATTAAATGTTCCACTAATTAATCTTTTCCATAACTTAGGTTTTGTCCCTGTTTATGGTTCAATAACTGCAACTATACTAGGTTATGCCGTAGGAATTATTCTATGTCTAATCTTCCTAAAAAGAAAATGTGGTGTAAGTTATATGCCAACAGTTAAACTTTTAGGTAAAATACTTCTAGCAGATATCGCTATGCTTATTGTTTTATCACTTGTAAAACTAGTAATACCAATTTCATCATCAGTAAGATTATTAAACATTCCAATTATCGCTATTTATGCTCTTATTGGTGTATTAGTATATTTCTTTGTTGCACACAAATTTAATTTAATAGAAGAAGTATTTGGGAGTAAACTAATAAATAAGATAACTAGTAAGTTTAGGAGGAAATAAAATGACATTAAAAGAAATAGATGTTAAGACGTTTGAAAATTATGCTAAGAAGAGTCCTAATAGGACTTTTATGCAAACAGAAGAAATAGGTAAACTAAGAAAACTTAATGGTTGGACTCCTTATTATTTAGGATTATATGATAATGATAAACTAGTTGGAGCGACTCTTCTAGTAGGTAAGAAAAGACATTTTAATAAATATGAATTTTACGCTCCACGAGGACCTTTAGTAGATTATACTGATGAAAAGATACTAACAACATTTTTAAAACTACTAACAGATTTCGTCAAAAAACATAATGGTTATGTTCTAAGAATTGACCCTTATGTACCTTACAAAGAACGTAATGGTAAAGGAGAAATAATTAAAGATGGTTATGATAATACAAACATTGTAAATACTATTTTAAATACAGGATTTACTAGTGTTCCTTATGATGATAGAGAACAAGTAACCTTTATGTATGCTTTAGATACAAAAGATAAAACAGAAGATGAAATAATGAAAAATATGAAACCTAACACTAGAAACTTAATTAGAAAAAATATTAAAAACGGAGTAGAGATAGTAGAACTAACAAAAGATAATTTAGATGAATTTTATAAAATAATGCAAAGTACTGGTTCAAGAAAAGGATTTGATATTAGAAATATTAACTATTATAAAAATATGTATGACTTGTTTAGTAAGAAAAATGAAATAAAGTATTTAGTAACTAAACTAGATTTATCTAAATATATTAAAATGTTAGAAAATGAATTAGAAAGTAATATTGCTAAGAAAAATAAACTTAGTGATAATAAAAATAATGATGGTAAAAGAAAAGCTTTAGATGAGACTATTAATGGTCTAAATAAGAAAATAGAACTAGCGAAAGAAGAAAAAGAAAAGTATGGAGATGTTATCACTCTATCAGGTTCTATGTTTATAATGACTAAAAGAGAAGTAGTATATCTATCTAGTGGTAATTATGAAGAATTCTTATCTTATAATTCACAGTACTTAATCCAGTGGGAAATGATTAAATATGCTATTGATAATGGTTATGATAGATATAATTTCTATGGAATACCTAATACTTTTGATGATAAAAATGATAAAGATTATGGTATCTATGAGTTTAAAACAGGTTTTAATGGTTATATAGAAGAGTTAATAGGTGAATTTGAAATAAAGACATCTCCTATCTATTATTTAATTAAATTAATTCATAAAATAAGACATTAAGGAGTACTATGGAAAGTAAAAACTTAAATGAACAGTTAAAAGACTTAGAAGAAATACTATTTAAAAATGAAACTTTAAAAGAAGTATTAAGACGATTAGAAAAGGCTAATTTAAAAAACTATTATGTAGGAGCAGGATGTATTAACCAAACTGTCTTTAACTATCTTCACGGGTTTAGGATAGATGAAAATATAAATGATTATGATATTGTCTATTATGATGAAGATACCTCTTATGAAAAAGAAGACATAGTTATTAAATATATAGAAGATTTATTAAGTGATTTAAATATAAAATTAGATATAAAAAACGAAGCAAGAGTGCATTTGTGGTACAATGTTTAGCAATTTATACTAAATTTTATGAAGAAAAATTTGGTATAAATTGATTGTACTAAATTTTCATATATAGA
>CALVIP010000003.1 GCA_944331715.1 uncultured Bacilli bacterium | reverse complement strand
AAGCGAAGTTTTTTTTAAGCTTCGCCTTTTTATAATTAAAATTACACTATGTCAGAAAAAACACGGAAACTCAAAATATTAAAAAGCTTTTCCATTCATAAATTTTGTAGTAATCTATTAGTAGGTGAAGTTTATGTTAGTTAAAATAATAGATTATGACCATTTAGGAAGAGGAATTGCCAAAGTTGAGAATAAAGTAATATTTATATCTAAAGTAAAAATGGGAGAAGAAGTATCTATTGATATAGTAAAAGATAAGAAAAGATACTCTATAGGTAAAAGATGTGATACCCTTAAAGTAAAATATTGTCCTTATTATCAAACTTGCGGAGGTTGTCAGATAGGACATTTAAATTATGATGAACAGTTAGAATTTAAAAAGAATGCTGTTAAGAATATTTTCTCTAAATATACAAATTATAATTTAGACTCTTTAGAAATAATTTCTACTAAATGTTATAACTATCGTAATAAAGTAACTTTTCATATTAAAGGAGATAAGTTAGGTTATTATGAAGAAGAGACTAATAATTTAATACCTATAGATAAATGTAATTTATTAGATAGTGATATTATAACTCTAACCGCCTCTTTAAATTCTTTTATTAAAGTACATAAGAAATTAACTAAAGCGATTATTAAATCTTTAGATGGTAGACTTATGTTAATATTAGAAGGTAGGGAAGATAAAGAATCTATTAAAGATTTTTTCTCATCAACTGTTAGTTCTCTATACTATAACAATGAACTAATCAGTGGTGTTTCTTCATTGACGATAGATGTCCTATCTAAAAAGTTTATGGTAAGAAAAGACTCTTTCTTTCAAGTAAATAAAGAAGGTATTAGTTTAATTTATAAAGAAGTTATTAATTTAGTTAAAGAACTAGATTGTAATATTATCTATGACTTATATTGCGGTACTGGTACTATTAGTCTACTAGTTAGTGACTATGCTAAGAAAGTAATTGGTATTGAAGTAGTGGAAGATGCAGTTAGGGATGCTAAAAGTAATGCTAAGTTAAATAATATTACTAATACAGAGTTTTATTTAGGTGATGTTAGTAAAGTCATTAAAAGATTAGATTATACTCCTGATACTATTATTTTAGATCCACCAAGAAGTGGTCTTTCTAAAGACTTAATAGAATTTCTCTTATCTTTAAAGGTAAAGAATATTATTTATGTTTCTTGTAATCCCTTGACCCTTGCCCGTGATATTAATCTTTTAGATAATGAATATGAACTAAAATCTATTAAACTAGTAGATGAATTTCCTAATACTTATCATTTAGAATCTATAGCATTATTAAAATTACGAAAGAAAAAATAATAAACAGTATATTATATAAGTGAAATGTTTCTAGTATAAACCTTAAAATCACAGGGGGAAAATATATGAATGATGTTATATTAAAGAATAATATTAATATAGAAAAATTAATCTATGAAGTTCGTGGAGTTCAAGTGATGTTAGATAGTGATTTAGCAAGGCTTTATGAATGTAGCAACGGGACGAAAGATATAAATAAAGCAGTAAAAAGAAATTTAGAAAGATTTCCTGAAAATTTTATGTTTAGATTAACTGATGAAGAATATAATGCTTTGAGGTTCCAAATTGGAACCTCAAATATAAAAGGTGGCAGAAGATATAATCCATATGTTTTTACAGAACAAGGTGTTGCAATGTTAGCGACAATACTTAGAACTAAAGTTGCAACAGAAGTAAGTATAAGAATAATGGATGCTTTTGTTGCCATGAGAAAATATGTCTCAAATAATTTGTTGGAACAAAAATATATAAATAATATGGTAATTGAAGACCATGATAAAATTAAGGCTTTAGAGGACTCTTTTCAAAAATTTGAAGAAAAAAGGAAGACTACGGAAATATATTTCAATGGTCAAATTTATGATGCATACTCTAAAATACAAGAGATATTTAATAGTGCTAAAAAGAAACTAATAATAATTGATGGGTATGCAGATAATACAATGCTAGATATTGTAAAAAGATTAAAGATAGAAGTAACAATTATAACTAAACCTAATAATTTACTTACCTTACAGGATATAGAAAAATATAATAAACAATATAATAACTTAACTGTTATATATGATAATACATTTCATGATAGATATTTTATTATAGATGAGAATATAGTCTATCACTCTCGGTGCTAGTATAAATAGAATAGGTTATAAAACATTTTCCATTACCTTAATAGGGGATAGTGAAGTAAAAGAGACACTGATAAAACAGGTACATAAAGTGCTAAATAGATAGCAAATATTTTAAATTGGTGGAATTCTGCCTAATTAAAATGTAAATGCTTGTAAAAGTAATAGCTTAATTAGTATAATTATATTAAGTTTTATGTTAAAGGAGAATTTCTATGAATACTATTAAAACTAGAGTTATTCCTATACAAGAAAACTCTATATTAACTAGTAACTGATAAATAAATATGATAAAGTTAATATATAAAAAGTTTGGAGTGATAATATATGGATAATTATGAAAAAGAAGTTAATAAAAATGTTAAAAGAAATGAAAAATTTCTTTTAGAGTTTGAAAAGTATTTAGAAGATAAAGGATTAACTGATAAGACAATAGGGAAACATTTAAGTAATATGGAGTTTTTTCTAAATGATTTTTTAAATTATTATGAACCTACTAAAATGGAAGATGGTCCTTTAGAAGTATATACATTTTTAAGTGACTGGTTTATTAGAAAATGTATGTGGTCTAGTAAAACATCTATCAAAGAAAATGCTTCTAGTATTAAGAAGTTTTATAAGTGTATGAGTGAGAATAACCATATTAGTAGTGAATTATATGAAGAGTTATGCAAAGATATAAAAAATAATATGGATTATTTTTTAGAAGTTATGGATGATTATGATAATGAAGTTTTTAATTATCCATTTTAGGGAGGAATAAATGAATTTTATAATTAAAGAAGGAAATATTAATGATATAGAAAAGATTATTGAAGTTTGTAAAACAATTTATGAAAATTTGGAACATAAAGAATGGTATTCTATTGATTTAATGGAATATGATAAGATATTAAAGAAACTAGAAGATAATGCTATTATTGTTAAAGCCTTATATAAAGATGAATTAGTAGGTTTTCTAATAGCAGAGCGACATATTAATCCTAATAGTGAACTTGCAGAAGAAATACCTAAAGATGAATTATCTTCATCTATTGAGATGGATAATGCTGGAGTATTACCAAAATATAGAGGAAATCATTTACAAGAGATTTTAATTTTAAAAGCAGAGTCTATAATGAAAGAAAGAGATAATAGTATAAAATACTCTTATGCGACTGTTCATCCTGATAATTTAGCAAGTCTTAAAACATTAGAGAAGGCAGGTTACAAAAAATATAAAGAAAAGTTAATGTATGGTGGTAAAATTAGATATATAATGAGAAAGGAATTAGTATGAGTTATATAAAAGATTTAAGAAAGTATGTAGGACATAATCCAATCTTAACAGCAGGAGTTCTTCTATTTGTTTTTAATGATAAAGATAAAGTGCTTATGCAACTTAGAACGAATTATAATCAGTATGGTTTTTCAGGTGGAGCGATGGAATTAGGTGAAAGCTTTGAAGATGTGGCAAGACGTGAATTAAAAGAAGAAACTAACTTAGATATTATAGATTTAGAGATGGTTAAAGTGTTATCAGGAAAAGATACATATAGAGAATATCCTAATGGAGATAAATTATATGATATAACTGCTATCTATGTAGTAAAGAAATATAGTGGAGATTTGATGGTTAATGATAATGAAAGTAAAAAGTTAGAGTGGTTTAATGTAGATAACTTACCATCTAACATGACAGAACATACTAAAAACTATCTTGAAAAATACGGTGATATATTAGGGGATGCTTTAAAAATATATAAAGGAGAATAAATAATGATAGATTTACATATGCATACAACTTATTCTGATGGAACAGATACAGTTAAAGAACTATTAGAGAAAGCTGAGTCTTTAGGTTTAGAAGTTATTTCTATAACAGATCATAATAATTGTAATGCTTATTTTGAAATGGAAAAGTTTAATGTAAAAGAAATATATAAAGGAGATGTATTAGTAGGATGTGAATTTACTACTAGTTTTGATAATAGATTAATAGAAGTATTAGGTTATGGTTTTGATTATAAAAATGTTAATAAATATTTAGAAGAGTTTTATAGTGATGAGTTGGTTAATAAAAGGACCAATATTCTTTATAATAGATTACTTGATAAAATAAAAGAACTTAATTTAGAGTTTCATCTTGAAAGAGTGAGAGATAAAAAGTTTGCAAATGAGTTTTTTGAACGTGGAATATATGAAGAATTAGTAAAATACGAAAATAATAAAGAAAAACTAAAAGAAGACATTTGGGCATCTTTTAGTAATTTCTATAGAAAAGGATTAACTAATCCTAAAAGTAAATTGTTTATAAATCATGCTGAGTTTAAACCTTCTATCAAAGAAATAGTAAAACTTATCCATGAAAACAGTGGTATTGCTTTCTTAGCCCATCCTTATCAATATAAATTTACTGATACAGAAAACTTTCTAGATAAACTTTATAATGAAGTTGCTTTAGATGGAGTAGAGTGTTTTTATACAACGTTTAGTGAAGAACAAACTAATTATTTACTTGATTTTGTAAAGAAAAGAAATCTTTTAATATCAGGTGGAAGTGACTATCATGGTACTAATAAAGAAAATCATAATCTTGGCGTTGGTAGAGGTAATCTTAAGATAAGTAAAGATATTATAAATAACTATAAAATAGAGAAATATTATAGTAGTTTTTAATCTCTATAACTTGAAAAATATAATATTTTGTGATACTATTAATATGTCAAAGAAATTTGCATAAAATAAAAAAGTAGGAACACTTAGTATTACCGTGTTGAGTGAAACCTATATAATTGTTGTTCCACCTAATTCAACGCTGTGAGTTAGGTGGCTTTTCTATATTAAAGCTAAAAGCAGTAATAGATTTTGGAAAAGGATTATAACTACTAAAGCAACGATCAATGAATTTTTCTTGTTCATTATATCGACCTCCTTTCTGAGGCCCCACCCAACTATTAAATGTTCCTAAATATATAGTAACATATTATATATCTTATAACAATTAAAAATATAAAGTTTTTACTGGTAATTTTTACCACTGTATAAGATATAATTTTAAGTAAAAATTATAGATATTGTCATTTAATTTCATCTATGATAGACTTAAAAAGAAATGAGGAGTTATTATGAAGTTAGTGATAGAAAATCTAAATAAAAGCTTTGATAAAAAGTGTGTACTTAAAAATATTAATTTTACTTTTGAAAGTGGTAAGATTTATGGATTATTAGGAAGAAATGGAGCAGGAAAGACTACTTTTTTTAACTGCTTAAATGAAGATTTAAAGTGTGATAGTGGAGAGTTTTATTTAAGTGATGGCAAGTCTGATAAAAAAATAGAAAGTAGTGATATAGGTTATGTTCTATCAACACCTGTAGTACCTGAATTTCTAACAGGAAGAGAGTTTTTAAAATACTTTATAGATATTAATAAAGATAACATTAAAGACTTAAAAACTATAGATGAATATTTTGATATAGTTAAAATAGATAAAGAAGATAGAGATAAGCTTATGAAAGATTATTCTCATGGTATGAAGAATAAAATGCAGATGTTGATCTATTTAATAGCAAGTCCTAATATTTTATTATTAGATGAGCCTTTAACATCATTTGATGTTGTAGTAGCAGAAGAGATGAAAGAGTTATTAAAGAAAATGAAAAAGAATAGAATTCTTATCTTTTCTACTCATATTATGGAACTTGCTCTAGATTTATGTGATGAGATAGTAGTTCTAAATAAGGGGGAACTTTTAGAAATAAAAAGAGATGAACTAACAGATAAAGAATTAAAGAATAAAATAATTAATATCTTAAAAGGTGAAGAAGATGCTTAATAACTTTTTAATATCTTTAAAAGTAAAGAATGCTTATACTGTTAATCAGATTATCTATGGTATTAGTAAATTACCTTTAATAGGTAAAATAATACCTACTAAGTTCTATAGCTTTAATAGTTTTAAAGTAATTAGTTTTATAATATTTATTATAAGAGAAATAATTAGGACTTTTGGTTATAAACTACTATACATATATATATTCTTGTTATTACCTTTAACTCTTTATAAAGGTTTTGATGTTAGTTACATAATACATATTTATATATTTCTAGCCTTAATTGGAAGTTTTTCTAATACAGAAATATTCAATCCCACAAGAGATAAATACTATTTAATAGTCTTAATGAAAATGAGGGCGAAAGACTATATTATTCCTAACTTTATTTATTTTTTAGGAAGTACTGTTATAGGACAATTAGTATCTTTAATACTATTATTCTTTAATGTTATTACTTGGTATCAAGCCCTAATGTTAGTATTATTTACTGTAAGTGTTAAATCAATTGCTGTAGTATTTTATTTTTATCGCATGAAAAAGAAAAATATCATTATAAATGAGAATAAACCTAAGTCTTGGACTTTATACTTTGGTTTAATAATAGCACTTTTATTAATAGGGTATTTATTACCATACTATAATTTAGTAATACCTGTTAATGTTTTCTATATAGTTTTTATTATTACTTTAATATTAGGAATAATATCTTTTAGAAAAGTATTAACTTATAATAATTATCAATATCTATGTAAAGAATTATTAAAACAAGATAATATTTTTGTTACAAATACTTCTAATAATACTGAATTAATTACTAAAACGAGTAGAGAACAGATTACTCTTGATAAGGGTATAACTAGTGATAAGAGTGGTTTCGCTTATTTTCACGATTTATTTGTAAAACGTCATAGGAAAATCTTAATTGATAGTGCTAAAAAAACGACTATGTTTATCTTGATAATAGGAATAGTTTTAGGAATACTTATATTCTTTATTCCTGTCTTAAAACAAGGTATTAATACATTTGCTTTATTACTTTTACCTTATATGTTATTCTTAATGTATTTTATTAATACTGGTAAAAATATTACTAATGCTATGTTTATGAACTGTGATCATTCTATGTTATTCTATAGGTTTTATAGGGAACCTAAGATAGTTTTATCTTTATTTAAAGAAAGACTTAAAACTGTAATAGTTATTAACTTATTACCAACTACAGTTCTTGCTTTAATTCTTGCAATACTATTATATTTAAGTGGTGGGACAACTAATCCAATAAATTATATAATTATAATACTATCAATTATTTCAATGTCTATTTTCTTTTCTATTCATAACTTAGTCTTATATTATTTGTTACAACCTTATAATATTGGAATGGAAATGAAAAGTACTACTTATACAATTGCAAGTATAATAACTTATTGGGCGTGTTACTATATTTCAAAAATAGAGGTGTCTTCATTTATCTTTGGAATCATTATGATAATCTTTGTAGTACTTTATTCTATAATATCTTTAATCTTAATATATTACTATGCCCCTAAAACTTTTAAATTAAAGAATTAAAAAGATGCTTATGATTTTGAAAGCATCTTTTTGTTATAGTTTCTTAGTTTTTTGAAATCCTTTATCTATTAATGATAAAGATTCTTTTAAAGTAGATTGTTCAGTAATATCTATTTTTCCTTTTTCATTAACAGGAGCCATGATAGAAAGGGGAGTAAACTTATCAACTTCAGTATTAAAATATTTAGTCTCTCCATCTTTAATTATTTGAATATAGTTACCTAAAGGATAAATTTTACAGTCATAGGCATCTAATATAACTTGTCCTCCGTTTCTTTCAATTATTTTTCTAAAGTGAGATAAGCCACGACCATCAACAACATGTTTTGAAATACATAGATAATCCTTTATTATAAAATAACCGAACTCTGTGTGTGAGGGGCTTATATTATATTTCTTATAATTAAAATCTTTTATAATGACATTTAACTCTTCATCAAAAAAGTCCATCGTTTCTGTATCAAAGTTTACTCCATAACCATAGGGAAGGGATAAATGAAAATACATATAATCATAAGGAACATCTTTTAGTAAGCCTGTTTCCATATTAAGAAATTGTTTTCTATTATCACTTTCTATATAAAACATACACTCTTTTTTACAGTCAATGCTATAAACCTTTTTACCATTTATTTTCTTTCTTAAATTAAATTCTTCATCATAAAAGTAATAGTCTTGTTCTTCATCATCTATTTTTTCTCTTCCTATATAAGTAGTAGGAATCCACCATGGATATGGCTCTATTCTAACATGAGAGATAGTCTTTCCATTTTTTAAATTAACAAAAAGGTATTTATTAGTAGCTTGATAGGAAATACAAAATTTTAATGTGTTGTTAGTAAGTTCATAATCTACAACGTTATTTAAATCATTTACTTCAATACTGTTAATTAACTCTAAATCTAAATCATATATTTCTATTAATTCATTTTTAACTAATACTATTTTTTCATCATAAAATATTGGCTTAATAAGTAAGTTTTTATTAAATTCTACTGTCTTTTCTTCTATGTTACCTTTATCATTTAAATTAATAATCCTTATTTTATCATCATTGTTAATTACTAAATAATTACCACAATAATTAATCCAACCTGTAATATCTTTTAATAATACTTTACCATTAGCATTAAGAACAACTCTTTTTCTATCTAAAAACTCTTTTTCAAAATTTTTGCTTTTTTCACTATAAACATATAAATTATTTTCTAAAGAATGTTCAAATTCATAATCAGTAGGGATACTTAAATATTCTTTTGTCTCAATGTTATAAATACTATCATCACCACCACCTATTTTCATAATTACTTTTAGACATTTATCATCTACCTTATTTACCTCATAGGCTTTGTCATCTTCAAAGACTATATCTTTAGTTTCTAAATTAACTAAAGATAAAGAATAGTCTTTAGATACAAGAACATAATCTATATTATTCATAGTAATAACTTTATGAAAAGAGTCATACTCGGAAATATCATATATTTTCTCATCTTTAACTAATAATTTTTGTTCATTATCTAAATATACAAAAGTATAATCATCATTTCTATATATATCTTTAATACCTATTTTCTGTCTTAATTCATTTTTTGTCATACGTTTTTCTCCTTATGTCATTTATTATATCTAAGGATTATAAATAGTTCAATTAAAATAATAATTTTCTTGACATTATCATATGTTTATTGTATAACTGTATTAAGCAAGCAATACAAAAAAGAGGTGATAATTATAAGTTATGTTTTTGATAATGATAAACCTATCTATTTACAACTAGAAGAAATAATTAAGAAAGAGATATTTAAAGGAGAGTTATTACCTAGCAGTAAAATACCTTCTGTTCGTGACTTTGCTCTTAAATATCAAGTAAATCCTAATACAATGCAGAAAGCTTTACAAGGTTTAGAAGAAGAGGGATTTATTTATACAGTTAGAACTAGTGGTAAATATGTTACTGAAAATAGAGAGTTTATCTTAAAAGAGAAAAGATTACTTGCAAAGAGTCTATATCAAGATTTTATTAATAATTTAAAATCTTTAGGATATAGTGATGCTGATATTAAGAAAATACTAAAGGAGAGTGAAATTTAATGGCTTTATTAGAAGTTAGTCATGTAAGTAAAAGTTATGGTGCTAATAGAGTATTAGATGATGTTACTTTTAGCATTCCTAAAGGTAAAATCGTAGGACTTTTAGGACCTAATGGTAGTGGAAAGACAACTCTTATCAAATTAATAAATGATTTATTAAAAGAAGATTCTGGTTCTATTAAAGTAGAAGGACTAGACCTTGGAGTTGAAACTAAGAAGTTAATCTCTTACTTACCTGATAAAAATTATTTAAATAATAATATGACAGTATTAGAGTTACTTAACTATTTTAAAGACTTTTATGAAGACTTTAGAATAGATAAAGCGAAAGAGTTAATAGGTAAGTTAGATCTAGATTTAAATCAGAAATTAAAGACAATGTCTAAAGGTACTAAAGAAAAAGTACAATTAATACTTGTTATGAGTAGGAAAGCGAAACTATATATTTTAGATGAACCTATTGGTGGGATAGATCCTGCTGCAAGAGATTATATCATTAATACAATATTAACTAATTTTAGTAATGATGCTTCACTACTTATTTCAACTCACTTAATTAGTGATTTAGAGAAAGTATTAGATGAAGTTATATTTTTAAAGAATGGTAAAGTCGTAAGAAGTGGTAGTACAGATGATATTAGAAAAGAAACTAATATGTCTATTAATGATTTATTTAGAGAGGAATTTAAATGTTAAGTAAATTATTAAAATATGATTTTAAAAATCTTTATAAGACTTTACTACCAATATATCTAATTACATTAGTTATTACTATATTAACAGTTATCCTTAATAATTTAAGTGATACATCTAATTTATTTTCTACTTTAAATGGATTAATGATATTAAGTTATATTGTAATATTAATGGTATTAGTAATAGGAACATTTTTCTTAAGTATTAGAGATTTCTATTTAGATTTTGCCACTGAAAGAGGATATTTGATTAATACTTTACCTGTTAAGAAAAGTACTATAATAACATCTAAATTTATAACAAGTGTAACTACTATGTTATCAAGTATTGTTGTTATGTTTATATCTATTATAATACTAGTAATAGGTAATGGAGAATGGAGTAGTTTTGCAAATGGTGTTGCTAACTTCTTTAAAGATATACCAATGGATGGAGTAATTATGTTTATCCTTATGGCAGTTCTTATGATAGTAGCCTATATTTCAGGACTTGCTGTATGTTATTTATCTATCGCTTTAGGACAATTAAAAAATACTAATAAACTAGGCTTTAGTTTTCTTGCCTACATCATTCTTTATGTTATCTATGAGATGTACTTTACTTTCGCTCTTGTCTTTATTGGAACAATTAATCCAGATTTTGTAAGAAGCCTAGATAATGAAATAGGAATAATATCATCAGTTAATATCTTATTTGGAATACTAATTGGACTTGTAATTATCATTACAACGATAATTACTCCTATAACTAACTATATTCTTAAAAATAAATTAAATCTTGAATAGTAGTAAAACTATATTTAATAAAAATAGAAGACTTAGAATCTTCTTTTTTGATACTGTAAATTTGACAGTTACCATATTTTATTATATAATATGAAACAATCTGAAAGGGACAAGTATTATGACAGTTTATGAGGCTTTAAGCATTTTAGAAATTAGTGGTAGTTACGATGAAAAAGGACTTAAAATAGTTTATCGTAAATTAGCAAAGAAATATCATCCAGATAATTTTAAAGATGATAAAGAAAGAAAAAAAGCTGAAGAGAAGTTAAAACAAATAAATATAGCCTATGAAACATTATTAAACAGCGAAGATAGAAGTGATTATCAAGAAAATATAGATTTAGTTTTAAATTATAAGTTGGAGAAAATAGAAGGATTAAAGAAATATCAAATAAAAAAATATGGACAACTTTTTCCTAATATTGTTTTTTATATAAATGAAATTATTAGAATTTTTGGAACAAAAATGTATAATACAGTTAGAGAAGTTGATTGTTCTTATAATAATTCACTTACAGAGATATTAAAAGTGTATTTAAAATTTCAAAATGAATTTTATCAAAGATATAATATTGATGAAAAAGAAGTTACTAATAGGGTTAATTATAACTGTAGTTTTGATGAATTTTATGAACAATTATTAAGTATAAAAGAAAAATATAGTATTGAAAATGAAATTTTAAGAAAAATAGAAGTATTAACTGAAAAATACAAATATTATGCTGGATATGATATTGCAAAAGCAGAGATAGATACAACAATGAAAAATGCATATAACAAGATTCTTGAATGGCATCATCAAAATTTGGAAGATTTCTCTACTATAGTTAAGGACTACTTTAATGATATTAATGAAGAAATTGCTATGCTTATATCCCAAGCATTTTACTTACAAAATAAAATTAATGATCTAAAAGATAAAGTAGAAAAAACAGATGATGATGAAATCGTTCAAGAATATATAAATTTAAAAACAAACTTTGATGAGGGACAGCTTTTTTCCAAAACTAATGATGAAATTAATATGATTGAAGAAATGATAATAATTAAAGACCATATAGGAGAATTGAGAAGAGCAGTTCATCAAGATTATATAAAACAATTTATATCAGAAAAAGATGCTCACAAGAAAATAATTATTACTAGTACTTATAACGAAGTTTTTGATTATATAAAAAGTTTAAAAAAACTTTCTAGAATTGGAGGAATTGCTTCAATGCTAGAAGATAAAGACTATGTAAGAGTAATTATTTTAATTGAATTATATATTATGAGAGATGATTTAGAAAAAATGAAACAAAATAATGATTCTGATTATAAGAAGCACATGTAGTTATGTGTTTTTTAATACTACTTTTCTTTTGTCTTAAATTTATGTATAATAAGTATGGAAAGAGGGACCATTATGTATTTATTTATAGAATATCCAAAGTGTAGTACTTGTAGGAAAGCTAAAAAGTTTTTAGATGATAATAATATTAAATATACTGATAGAAATATCGTAACTGATAATCCTACTAAGAATGAATTAAAAAAGTTTCTTGAAGTTAGTGGTAAAGATATAAAGACTTTCTTTAATACTAGTGGTAATTTATATAAAGAGTTACATCTAAAAGATAAATTACCTAACATGACTCTTGATGAAAAGTTAGAGTTATTATCTACTGATGGTATGCTTGTTAAAAGGCCTCTTTTAGTGGGAGAAACTATTGTTTTAACTGGATTTAAAGAAGATATATGGAAAGAAGTGATAATCAATGGATGAATTATTTAAAAAATTAAATATAACTCCTAAAAATTTAAAACTTTATGAAGTAGCATTTTCTCATTCATCATATGCTAATGAACATAGAGCGAAAAAAGATTATGAGAGATTAGAGTTTTTAGGAGATGCTGTTGTTGATTTAGTCATGGCTGATTACTTATATCGTAACCATAATGAAAATGAAGGTACTATGACTAAAGTAAGAGCAAGTTATGTATGTGAAAATGCTTTATATGAGTACTCTTTAGGTCTTGGGCTAAATAACTATATAAAAGTAGGACATGGTGAGGAATTACATGGAGGTAAACTAAAGAAAGCTATAGTTGCTGATATCTTTGAATCTTTTATGGGTGCTATTTACTTAGATCTTGGCTATGCCACTGTTAGAAGAGTTATTTTAGATATTATAGTCCCTTATGTTACTAATCCTAATGTAACATTTTTCTCAGATTATAAATCTGCTTTACAAGAGGCAGTTCAAACCACTAAAAAGAGTCTTTATTATGAACTAATTTCAGAGTCAGGTCCTCCTCATGATAAAACATTTAAAATGCAAGTAAGAGTAGATGGTATTATCTATGGAGAAGGAGTAGGAAGCAGTAAGAAGGAAGCAGAACAACTAGCTGCTAAAAATGCTTTAGAGAAACTTGCTATATAATTATGAAAACACAAGAATTAAAATTGTATAATAGTTTAACAGAACATCTTTTTGATTTAGAAGATGAAGGTTATGAGATAAGAGAAGATATTGTTATATTTAATTTAGAGAATATTTTAGAAAATCAAGAATTATTAATAGACCCTGAAATAAGTGAACGATTAGCTGTTTTAGTAAATAGTGCTACTATTGCAACTAAAGTTTTAGGTTTGATTGCAACTTCTGTAGAAGAAGGATTTGAAAGAGAAGATACTAAAAGTTTAGGATTTAATTATTGTAATACTAAAATTATAGAAAATCTTTATACTAATCATGATATTTATTTAAGTTTGTTAATTAATTATAGAATTTATAAATTGAATCATTATCATGATGAATATTTTACTAAAAATAATAACGAAAAATTGGCAGTTGAAAGAAAAATAAAAGAAGCTGATAAGTTGTTAGTCAAAAATTTTCATTTGAAAATATAAGGGAAATAGTGTATACTTAATGAAGTTTTGTTTCTATATAAAAAGAAAGGAGAATTTATGAGTAAAATAAAAATATTTAGTTTAGGTGGACTAAACGAAAATGGTAAGAATATGTATGTTGTTGAAGTAGATAAAAACATCTATGTATTTGATGCCGGAAGTAAATTTGATAATGAAAAAAATCTAGGAATAGATTATATTATTCCTAACTTTGATTATTTAATAAAAAACAGAAAAAGAATAAAAGGGATCTTTTTAAGTCACGGTCATGAAGGTAATATGGGAGCAGTTCCTGATATATTAAAGCAAATTCCAGAAATCAATATATATGGAGCGAAACTAACTTTAGAAATATTAAAACAAGATTTAACAGAACAAGAAATTAAAAAGAGTCATTTAATAGAGATTAAACCACATCATAAATTAGAGTTTGGTAGGGAAAGTATATTTCCTATTTCTATGACTCATTCTATTCCTGATGCCTTATGCTATGTTTTATATACTAAAGACGGAGCGATAGTTTATACAGGAGATTTTACCTTTGATCATACAGAAACAGGTCTATATAAAACAGATATAGGTAAACTTGCTTATGTTGGTAAACAAGGAGTACTTTGTCTTTTAGCAGAATCTATGTATGCTGAGCGTGATGGATATACTAGTCCTAATAATAGAGTAAGTGACTTTATTAGAAATGTATTAGCAAGAAATAAAGGGAGAATAATTGCAACTGTTTTTCCTGCTCATTTCTATAGAATACAAGAGATATTTGATGAAGTTAGTAAGACTCATAGAAAGATTGTTATTATGGGTCATTCTCTACAAAATACTATTAACTATGCCATAAAGAATAATTATTTAACTATTGATAGAAGAGTAATTGGAGATTTAAATAATTTAGAAGATAAAGATGTTGTAGTATTAATATCAGATGAGAAAGAAAAGCCTTTTGCAAACTTAGAAAGAATTATTAAAGGGTATGATAAGTTTATTAAACTTAATACTAATGATACAATTTTTATAACAGAACCTGCTTATGAAGGAATAGAAAAGCGTCTTGCAACTGTTATGGATGATATCGCTATGCTTGGTGTTAATGCTATTAGTTTATCTAGTAAGAAACACTTGTTACATCATGCATCAAGAGAAGATTTATCTTTATTAATAAATATAATGAATCCTAAGTATTATTTTCCAGTAAAAGGAGAATATCGTAATCAATATGCTAATGCAGAGATTGCAGAATCTTTAGGAATATCTAAAGATAATATTATCTTAAAGCAAAATGGAGATGTAACTCTGTTTATTAAAGGCAATCTTGTACCTACTAATGAACATATACCAGTTGATGAAATTCTAATAGATGGTAAAAGCAATGGTGATATTGGAGATTTAGTCTTAAAAGATAGAGAAATGTTAGGAGAAAACGGTATTGTTATTATTAGTTGTACTTTAGATAGAGAGACTAAAAAGATATTAGCAGGACCAGAAGTTCTAACAAGAGGTTTTATTTATGTTAAAGATAATCTAGATTTAGTAGATGAGATTAAAAATATATCTTTAGAAATAATAGAGAAAAATATAAGTGAAAATACTAAGAGAGTAGAATATAGTGCTATAAAGACAGAAGTAAGAGATGTCTTAGGTAAATATTTTTATAAAACTATGGAAACAAAACCTATGATTATAACAGTAATACAAGAAGTGTAAAAAGTATGAATTTTATGAATTGACTCTAATTTTAGGGTCAATTTTTTATTTTCTCTAGGTGAATTTTAAAAATTGAAGGGAATTTTGTCTTGAATTTGCAAAATTCTCTTTTTGCATTATTTTTTCTATTATGTTAGAGTTGAAATAATTATTTTACAAAAGGAGGTTATAATTATTAACGATTTAATAGAAAAAGAAGATATAAAAATAGAGAATATGATTTATGTGATAAGAGGTACGCAAGTGATGTTAGATAGTGATTTGGCTAAACTATATCATGTCGAAACAAAGAGGATTAATGAGGCAGTTAAGAATAATATGGAAAAATTTCCGGAAAGATTTTCTTGGAAGTTAACAGATAAAGAAAGTAAAAATTTTTTGGTCGAAAATTTCGACCAAAAAAATATGGAAACTCGTGGTGGTAGATATGGACTATGGTAAGATGTTAATTAATCATGAAAATAGGCTTTCTTTAATAGAGAATACCTTTGATAGTTTTAAAGATAAAAATAATCATATCTTTTTTGAAGGACAGATTTATGATGCTTATTCTCTTATGATAAAGATATTTGAAAAAGCTTTAAGTAGTATCATTATAATAGATAATTATATTGATAAGAATATATTAGATATATTATCTAAGACTAATAGAAAAGTTACTCTTGTTACTAATAAATATAAAATACAAGATTATGAAAAATATAAAGAACAGTATGATAATGTTACTTTAGTAGTTAATAACTCTTTTCATAATAGATTTATCATTTTAGATAAGAAAGTTCTATATCATTCTGGAGCAAGTTTTAAAGATTTAGGTAAGAAGTGTTTTGCAATTACTAAGATAGAAAGTGAAGAGCTTTTAGATAGTTTGTTAGATAAAATGAAGTAATAGACTGTGTCAATACCTTTTTTCATCTTGTTTACATATTTTTTGTCAAATACTTTATTTGTCTAATTAAATATCCCTTATTTTATTTACATTTTTAATAATTTTGTGTAACATATAATTAAGCAGTGGTAGACTGTGGGGAAAAGTGGGGGATAAATATGTTTATAGGAGAGTTTCATCATAATATAGATGATAAAGGTAGAATTGCTATACCATCTAAATATCGTGATATATTAGGTAATGATTTTATTATTACTCGTGGTATAGAACATTGTATTTATGTTTATCCTAATGATACTTTTAACCATATTGTTACTAAATTAGAAAGCTTACCATTTACTAAAAAAGATGCTAGAGCTTTCACACGCTTCTTTATGTCTGGTGCTACTGCCATTGAACTTGATAAACAGGGAAGAGCTAATATTCCAAGTCCTCTTGTTAGTTATGCTAATCTATCTAAAAAATGTGTAATTGTAGGAACGGGAGATAGGTTAGAAATATGGGATGAGGATGCCTTCAATGAGTTTATGAGTTCTTGTAATGATGAAATGTCCGATATTGCTGAAAACTTATTTGAGGAGAAGATATAATGCATGAGTCAGTATTACTTAAGGAAACTATAGAATCTTTAAATCTAAAAGATGACAGTATCGCTGTTGATATGACTTTAGGCTTTGCAGGACATAGTAGTCAAATTTTAAAAAGAATTAAAAATGGGTATCTATTCGCCTTTGACCAAGACGAGGAAGCACTTGCCTATAGTAAAGATAAACTTTCTACTATCGGTAAAAACTTCCAAATAATTGATTCTAACTTTGTCTATGCTAAAGATAAGTTAAAATCATTAGGTGTAGAAAAAGTAGATGCTATCCTTTACGATCTTGGAGTATCAAGTCCACAGTTAGACGAAGACTATCGTGGTTTCTCTTATAGATTTGATGCTCCCCTTGATATGAGGATGGATAAAGATAATAAGTTAACTGCTAAATTAATAGTTAATACTTATAGTTATGATGAGTTAAAGAGAATCTTTAAAGACTATGGTGAAAGTAAGTTTTCGGGATCTATCGCTAGAAATATTGTTAAGTATAGAGAGACTAAGAAAATCGAAACTACTTTAGAATTAGTAGATATTATTAAGTCCTCTGTTCCATATAAGGAGAGAGTTAAAAAACATCCTGCTAAACAAATATTTCAAGCTTTAAGAATAGAAGTTAATGATGAATTAAACGTCTTAAAGAAATCTCTTGATGATAGTTTATCTATGTTAAATATTGGAGGAAGAATTGCTGTTATAACATTCCATTCTTTAGAAGATAAAATAGTTAAGAAAAAATTTAATGAAATGTGTGAGATAGATCCTTTATCTAAAGGATTACCTAATATACCTATAGATAAACTACCAGACTTTAAACTAATTACTAAAAAAGGAATAAAAGCTAGTAGTGAAGAGCTAGAACATAATAATAGAGCTCATTCTGCTACACTTAGAGTAATAGAAAGAATAAAATAGGAGGAATACTTATGGCTAAGAGAAAAGTAGTAAAAAGAGTTAAAATGAGTAAGTTTGAACGTCTTATTTATACATTTGCATTAGTATTAGCGATTAGTGCCCCTCTAACAATAGTATTTTCTAAAGCAACTTTGTCTAAGATAAACTTTGAAGTTGAGAAAACTAAAAAAGAAATAAGTGAACAAACTAAGACTAATGAGAGCTTATCTATGAAAATAAATGAATTAGCATCTCTAGACAAAATAGAAGAAGTTGCCAAAGAACAAGGATTAAGTTATAATAATGATAACATTAAAAATATCAATGAATAATAGGAAGTGGTAAACTTGAAAAGAAAAAAGAGAAGGAAAAATAATATAAGATATAGTAAACTTTTAATAATTACTTCTCTTTTTTTGTTTGCTCTAATGATTGCAAGAGTAACTCAACTTGCTTTAGCAGAAGAAGTTGATGATACAAATTTACAAGCTTTAGCAAGACAGCGTACTACAAAAACAGATATTATAAAAGCAGAACGTGGTAATATTTATAGTAGTGATGGAGAAGCTTTAGCACAAAATGTTTCATCTTATAAGTTAATCGCTTATCTTTCTCCATCTAGAACTACAGATGAAGATAACCCACAACATGTTGTAGACAAAGAAATGACGGCAGAAAAACTTGCAGGTGTTCTAGAATGTAGTAAAGAAGAAATACTTAAATACTTAAATAAAGAAGGAGTCTATCAAACTGAATTTGGTACTATAGGAAAAGGGCTAACAGAGATTACTAAAGGAAAAATAGAAGAGTTAAATTTACCAGGAATAGACTTTATAGAAAGCTTTAAAAGATATTATCCTAAAGGAGACTTTGCTTCCTACATTCTAGGTTATGCTAAAGAAGAAGTTACTACTAATGAAGATGGAGAAGAAGAAACTACTATGACTGGGGAGATGGGTATTGAAAAGTATTATGATAGTACTTTAAAAGGTGAAGATGGTTATACTACTTATCAAAAAGATTTACGAGGGTTTAAAATAGCAGGTACTAATGAAATAAGTAAAGAAGCTAGTGATGGTAAAGATATATATCTAACTCTTAATAGTAGTATTCAGTTCTTTGTAGAACAAGCATTAAGTGATGCTGAAGCTAACTATAATTATGAATGGTTTACAATCATGATAGCAGATGCTAAGACTGGGGCAATATTAGCATCAAGTACATCTCCTTCATTTGATCCTAATAAAAGAGATATTACTAATTACTTAGATATGAATGTTTCAAGTCCATATGAGCCTGGTTCTACTATGAAGATATTTACTTATATGGCGGCAATGGAACAAGGTGTTTATAATGGTAATGAAATATATCATTCAGGTGTTTATGTAACAAGTGATGGAACTGAAATAGGTGATCATAATAGAGCAGGTTGGGGAGATATTACTTTTGATAAAGGTTTCGCTTTATCAAGTAACGTTGGTGTTATTAATCTAATAGATCGTCATTTATCTGCAGATATTCTTAGAAGTTATTTTAAGAAACTAGGATTTAGTAAAAAAACAGGTATTGAACTTCCTAATGAAGCGACAGGTGAACTAGATTTTAAATATGAAACAGAAATATTTAATGCTGGATTTGGACAAGGTATTACGACAACACCTATTCAAAATATTCAGGCTTTAACTTCTCTTACTAATGGGGGAGTTATGTTAAAACCTTATTTAGTTGAGAAAATAGTAGATCCTGATACAGGAGAAACTGTATATAAAGGAGAAAGAACAGAAGTAGATACTGTTGCAAGTGAAACTACTGTTAATAAGATTAGACAACTTATGTGGAATACTGTTAATGAATCAGGCATGACAGGAGCAGGATATAGATTAGATGGTTATAACTTAATAGGTAAAACTGGTACAGCGCAAATAGCAGATGAAAATGGAGGAGGTTACTTAACAGGAGCTTCTGATATTATTTCATCATTTGCAGGAATTTATCCTAATGATGATCCTAAAGTTATAATCTATGCTTCAGTTAAAAGACCTGATGGTGGTAATCAAAAAGTAATTTGGACAGCGATTAAAGATATAGTTGTTAATATAAGTAAATACTATGGAACAGATCCTGATACTACAAGTGAAGAGAAATTAACTGAATATAGTTTAACATCTTATAAAAACAAAGATATAACTTCATCTAAAACAGAATTAGAAAGTATGGGTATGTCTGTAACTGTTGTAGGTAATGGTAATAAAGTAACTAAGCAATATCCTTCTAAGGGAGATAAAGTAACAGCAGGAACAAAGGTTTTTCTTATTACTAATGACAGTAATTTAACTGTTCCAGATGTGAATGGTCTTTCTAGTAAACAAGCGGAAGACTTGTTAAAACTTCTAGGTATTAGTGTTAAACTAGAAGGTAATGGTTATGTTACAAGTCAAAGTATTGGTGCTGGTACAACTATTACTGATAATATGGAAATAACTTTGACATTAAATCCAAAGTTTTAAAAAAAGTATGAATTTTGTAAATTGACCCTATTTTTTAGAGTCAATTTTTAATTTTCTCTAGACGAATTTAATAAATTCAGCCCTGTTTTTAACTGAATTTATAAAATTCTCTTTTTGCATTAATCCCTCTTCCGTGTTAGAGTGTAGGCATCTGTGCAGATAAATTATTATTATGGAGGAATTAAATGCAAAAAGAAGAAAATAAAGAAAAAGAGTTCTTTACACTTTTATCTGACACAACATTTAAAAGAATGTTTAAAGATGAAGATAGTAGATTCTTTTATGAAAAATTAATTAAGTATTATTCTAAATTAGATTTAGAAGGGTATGAGTTATATGATAATGAGATAAATAGTGGAAATGTTGCAAGAGATTATAGACTTGATATCTTATTAAAAAAAGATAGAGATTTTATTATAATAGAAATGAATAAAGATGTCTCAGAAAGAGTCTTAATTAAAAACAGAATGTATCTCTTTAGTATAGCAGGAGGAGGTCTTGAAAAAGGAGAAGATTTTGTTAAGATGAAAACAGTTCTAATTAACTTTAATAATAGTCTCTATAAGATAAACCCAGATGCAATTAATGTAGATTATACCTTAAGAAATGAGAAATATAATGATGTAATAGATGATATAAAAATACATAATATTTATCTTGAAAGTCTACAAAATGTAAGATATAATGGAAGTAACGAAGAAGAAACATTTATGGCAATGATGGTAGCAGATTCATACGAAGAGATGAGAGGGATTGCAAATGGATGTGAGGAGGCGTTATATATCGTGGATAAATTAGAAAGACTAAATGAAGATGATAAGTTTAGAACAGATTATAATGTAGAGTTAGTTAGAAGAAAAGAGATAAATTCTGCTAGACTTGATGGCTATGATGCTGGTGCTAAAGCAGAAAAAATCTCTATTGCTAAAAATCTTCTTAATATAGGTACGTCTAAAGAAGATATAATAAAAGTTACTGGTTTAAGCGAAGAGGAGATAAACAACTTAATAGAAGAATTAAATAGCTGATAGAAACAAGAATGCGTTATATATCGTGGATAAGTTAGAAAGACTAAATGAAGAAGATAAATTTAGAACAGATTACAATGTATAGTTAGTTAGAAGAAAAGAGATAAACTAGACAAGGCTTGATGGCTATGATGATGGTTATGATGCTGGTGTTAAAGAAAGAGAAAAATCAATTGCCAAGAATCTTCTTAAATTAGGTATACCTATAGAAGTAGTATCTAAAAATACAGGACTAAGTATAGAAGAACTTGAAAAAATAAAGAAAGAAATGTGATTGTTTCTTTCTTTTTAAACATATAAAACTTAAAATTTCCTTGTTTATTATCGTTAGTTTTTAAAAATGCTTGTTAAAAAATCATTAATTATGTATAATTAATCTATAGAGTAAGAAAGGGTAAATGAACTTTGTGGCAGAAAGGTAGTGGTGTTAATTCATGAATCATATCTATACAGGTCTTGATATAGGAAATGGTGAGATTAAAATAGTAGTAGTAAATGCTAATAATAGTAATTACCATGTTTTAGCATCTACCTCAGTTAAGACATTAGGATTAAAGAAGAATACAATCTATGATGAGAAAAAACTTAAAAACTCTCTTTTAAGAGCTTTAAAAATTACAGAAGAAAAGATAGGGATGAAAATAAGAGAAGTAATATTAACTTTGCCTGCCAATAGAGCTAATATGACTATAGAAAGTGGACTTGTTAATATAAGAGGAGAGAAAGTTACTGGTAAAGATATAGAGAATGTTATTCATGATACTGTAGAGGATACTTATGATAATACAAGAGAGCTTGTTAGTTGTTTACCGATATCTTTTACTGTAGATGATGAAGCTAGTGTTATTAATCCTTTAGGAGAAGTTGGAGAAAAATTGTTCTTAAAGGCAGTAGTTGCAACTTCCCCAAAAGAAGAAATCTATCCTTTTATAAATATTGTTAGAAGTATAGGAATCAATATAACTGATATTATTTATAATACTCAAGGAGATTATTATACTATTGCTACTAAAGAATTAGATAGAAAAATGGGCGCTATTATTAATATAGGTGCTGATATTACTAGTGTTGGTGTTTTTAATAAAGGTATAATGATAAAAAACTCATATATTCCTGTTGGTAGCAGTAGTGTAGATAAAGATATTGCTTTTGTTTATAAATTAGATTTAAAGGAAGCTAAGAGTTTAAAAGAAACATTTGCCTTAACTTCAGCTAGATATGCAGATAATAATGATAACATTACTATTATTAATAAAGAAAACAAAAAAATAACTATAAATCAAACACAAATATCAGAAGTTATAGAATCAAGGATAAAAGAAATCTTAAAACTTGCAAAAAATGAGATAAATCGCTTAACAAAAAGAGAAATAAGTTATATAATTGTAGTAGGTGGTATTAGTGAGCTTGCAGGTTTTAACTATGTAGTAGAAGAAACTTTAGGTATTAAAGCTAGTTGTTTTAATATGAAAGAGCTAGGAGCTAGACATAATAAATACACAAGTGCCTTTGGAAGTTGTAAATATTTTGATAAGAAATGTATGTTAAAAGAAAAGAGCATTGATATGTTTTCTTTAGATGAAATTGAGAGTTTTATATCACCTAAGAAGAAAAATATGAATAATGATGCAATGACAAATAGATTCTTTGGTCACTTTTTTGAAAACTAATTAAGGAGGAACAAACATGGGAAACGGACTAGAAATGGATCAATTAGCGAAAATAAAAGTAATCGGATGCGGTGGCGGCGGCGGTAATGCTGTAAATAGAATGGTAGAATCAGGTGTTAAAGGTGTAGAATTTATAGTTGCTAATACCGATTTACAAGTATTAAATAATTCTAAAGCTGATGTAAAAATTCAATTAGGAGCTAATTTAACAGATGGACTTGGAGCTGGATCTCGTCCTGATATTGGAAGAGAAGCTGCTTTAGAGTCAAAAAAAGAATTAGAAGATGCTTTAACTGGTGCTGATATGGTATTTATTACATGTGGAATGGGCGGTGGAACAGGAACAGGAGCAGCTCCTGTTGTTGCAGAAATTGCTCAAGCTCTTGGTGCATTAACAGTAGCTATTGTTACTAAACCATTTACTTTTGAAGGTAGAAAGAGAATGGATAATGCATTAAAAGGATTAGCAGAACTTGAAAAACATGTTGATACCCTAATTGTTATTCCAAATGATCGTTTAAGAGAAATTATAGATAAAACAACACCAATGTTAGAAGCATTTAAAGAAGTAGATAATGTACTTCGTCGTGGTGTTCAATCAATTTCAGACTTAATCGCTGTAGTAGGACTTGTTAACCTTGACTTTGCAGATGTTCAATCAGTAATGAAGGACTCTGGTCGTGCTATTATTGGTATTGGTATTGGTATGGGAGAAGATAGAGCAATAGAAGCTGCTCAACAAGCTGTATCTAGTCCATTACTTGAAACTAGTATTAGTGGAGCTACAGATGCTATTATTAATATAACTGGTGGAGTTAATCTAACTTTATTTGAAGCAGAACAAGCTGCTGAAGTAGTAAGAGCTGCTTCAGGTAATGATATTAATACTATATTTGGTTCTGTTATTAATGAAAACTTATCTGATGAAGTTATTGTTACAGTAATCGCTACAGGATTTGATAGAAAAGACCAAGGTGAAACTAAACAACCAGTATTCTCAAATGCTGCTCCTTCTAGAAGAAGTCGTGAGGAAATATCATACGTTGCAACAATGCCTCAAAATGATACAGATGATGACGATGATGGCGGTGAATTACTAGATGATACTGACTATGATTTTCCACCATTCTTAAGAGATAAAAACTTTTAGAAAATAATCTAGTGAAAACTAGATTTTTTCTTTCTATTATCACGTTAATCGTTGCCTAATCTAAAAAATTAATATATACTAAGATTGATTAAATTAATATACATGAACGGAGGTGCTTCTTATGAAAAAGAAAATATCTATATTAGCATTACATCTAGGCTATGGTGGAGTAGAAAAAGCAATTGTATCACTTGCTAATTCTCTTGTTAAATTAGATAAATATGATATCGAAATAGTATCTATTTATAGACTTTATGATAAGCCTGTATTTGATATAGATGAGAAAGTAAAAGTTACTTATTTACTTCCAAAAACATTAAGTCCCAATAGAAAAGAATGGAGTGAAGCTTTACATAATTTAAAATTAATAAATCTTGGAAAAGAATCTTTAAAAAGCCTTAAAATATTATATAAAAGACGTAAGAGTATGGTAGATTATATAAAAAATACTGATGCCGATGTTATTATTTCCACTCGTGTTTTCTTAAATGAATTATTAAGTGAATATGGTAAAGATAATACTTTAAAAATAGGTTGGGAACATAATCATTATCATGATGATATGAAATACGCTACAGATGTTATTAGAAGTGCTAAAAACTTAGATTATTTTGTTTTAGTATCCAAAGGACTACAGAAGTTTTATCATAAGAAAATGCGTTCTTTTAAATGTAAATGTATCTATATACCTAATGCTATTGAAAATATTCCTAAAACTAAGAGTCCTTTAACAAATGAACATTTAATATCAGTTGGAAGGTTATCTCCTGAAAAGGGATATTTAGATTTATTAAAAATATATCTAGATTTAAAAAATAAAAAATGTAAATGGCATCTAGATATCGTAGGAGATGGAAGTGAACGTAGTAAGTTAGAGAGATTTATTAAAGAAAAAAACTTAGAAAATGATGTTACACTTCATGGTTTTAAAAATAGTAAAGAAATAGAGAAATTAATGCATAAAGCTAGTATTTATGTTATGACTAGTTATACAGAGAGTTTTGGTATAGTGTTACTTGAAGCGATGAGTAATGGTCTACCTTGTATTGCTTTTGATTCTGCAGAAGGTGCTAAAGAAGTTATTACATCAGGACGTGATGGATACTTAATAAAACATCGTAACTTTAAAGCTATGGAGAAAAAGATATTAGATTTAACTAAAGATATAGAGATAAGAAAAGAATTAGGTAAAAATGGTAGACGTAAAGTAAAAGGATATATTTCTGATAATGTATGTGCGTCTTGGGAAAAAATAATTGAAAGAAAGTGATGAAAGTGAGAAAAGTAATGTTTATATCAAGTACAGGAGGACATTTAACTGAACTTTTGCAACTTGATAGTATTATAAAAAACTATGATTTTTCTCTAATAACAGAGAAGACTAAAGCGAATAATAAATTAAAAAGAAAATATAAAAATGTTAACTTTCTTTTATATGGTACAAAAGACCATAAGCTAACTTATCCTTTTAAATTACTTGCTAATTGTTTTATTAGTCTTTTCCTATATTTTAAATATCAACCTGATTATATTGTTACAACAGGTGCTCATACGGCAGGACCGATGTGTTGTATCGGAAGAATCTTTGGTAGTAAAATAATCTATATAGAATCATTCGCTAATATTAAAACTAAAACTATTACAGGTACACTTTTCTATAAGTTCCATATCGCTAATCTTTTCATAGTACAGTGGAGACCTATGTTGAAACTATATCCTAAAGCAACATATGGAGGGTGGTGTTTCTAATGATTTTAGTAACTCTAGGTACGCAAGATAAAAGTTTTGAAAGATTATTAAAAGCGATTGATAAAGAAATAGAAAAAGGTAATATCAAGGATAAAGTATTAGTTCAAGCAGGTTATACAAAATATAAAAGTGATAACATGGAGATATTTAAAAGTGTATCAAATGATAGATTAGAAGAACTTATGGATGAGGCTTCTCTTATTATTACTCATGGTGGAGTAGGGAGTATTCTAACTGCTTTAAAACATCATAAAAAAGTAATTGCAACCCCAAGACTTTCTAAATATAATGAACATACTAATGACCATCAAAAACAAATAATAGAAGAGTTTGGTAGGTTGGGTTATATTATACCTTTAAAAGATTTAACTAAGTTAGATAAAATGTTAATTAAAAGTAAAACATTTAAACCTAAAGAGTTTAATAGTAATAATGAAAACTTTAAAGAACTTATTACTAATTATATAGAAGATTCTAATCATATTAGTTGGTTTAATCGAGATAAGTTTGTCATTTTAACAGCATTACTTAATCTATTTATCTTTTACCTATTAAATCTTACAGGTATGAACATCTATTTAAACTTTACTATTACCTATACCATTTCTTGCTTATTTATGGCTTTATTTAAAACAAAGAAGCTTTCCAATATAATAACATCTATTATATGCTTTTATTTAATAGAAGGATTATCTTTATTACTACTTGTAGATAACTTACATATTGATGTTGTCCTTTCTAAATTTTTAATTAATGTACTAGTAGTAATTATTTATCATTTTTTAGTTAAGAAGAATTAAAATAACTAAACAGGGGGACTTTATGAATATAAATATTATTAAAGAAAAGATAAAATTACATAAATATTATCTTATAACTATAATTATTATGCTTATAATTATCATAATTATGGGTATTTCTTTACTCACTAAAGAAAATAATACTTTTACTAATCCTTATGAAGTGGTGTATGAATCAAACGATAATTTCTTATTCTTAGGAGATTCTATTACTGATTTTTATCCTTTAGAAGAGTATTATGATAACTTGCCAGTTGTAAACAGTGGAATTTCTGGTAATAAGACAACAGATATCTTAAACGATATGGAAACTAGAGTTTATCAATATAATCCTACTAAAGTCTTTTTATTAATAGGTACTAATGATTTAGATATGACTAGTGAAGATATTGTTGATACTACTTTTAATAATATTAAAAGAATAGTAAAAGAGATAAAAGAAAATAGAAGTGAATCAATTATATATGTAGAAAGTGTTTATCCTGTAAACTCTACTTTAGAAAATAATACTGTTAATAATAGAACTAATAAGAAGATTAGAGATTTAAATAAAAAATTATCTAATTACTGTGATGGAGAAAGTTGTAATTATATTAATCTATTTGATGATTTAATAGATGAAGAAGGTAATTTAAAAGAAAAGTATACTGAAGATGGATTACATTTAAATAGTTTAGGTTATGTTGTTATTACAAGAGAGTTATTACCATATTTAAATGAATAAAATATCAAAAGTATTTGACGTAAAGTTGTTTTTGTGCTAAAATCATATTGTTTGTAGCTTGTTATACCTCATATTGATGGAAAAGCTGTAAACCGCATTGAAGAGGTAGAAATTACTATTTAGAGTAATACCTTAAAAGCGAGTCTTTAGTTTGAAAAAGGAGGTTAAAAAATGTACGCAGTAATTAAAGTTGGTGGAAAACAATATCGTGTAACTGAAGGAGATGAAATCTTCGTAGAAAAGTTAAATGCTAATGCTAATGATGTTGTTACTTTTGAAGAAGTATTAATGCTTGATTCTAAAGTTGGTTCCCCTTATTTATCTAATGTCACTGTAGAAGGTACTGTCTTAAAAAATGGTAAAGCTAAGAAGATACGTGTTTTTAAATATAAAAACAAATCTAGAAGTAACCGTAAAACTCAAGGACATAGACAACCTTATACAAAAGTTAAAATTACTAAGATTAATGGTTAATTATGATTAAAGTAAAAGTAGAAAAAGAAAAGGGTTATTTTAAAAAGATAAGTATATTAGGACATGCTATGTATGATGAATATGGTAAAGATATAGTTTGTAGTGCTGTTAGTTCAATTGTTACAACAACTATAAATGGTATTCTTACTATTGATAAAAGTACTATTACTTATCTAGCGAGTAGTAAAGGCTTAACTATAAAAGTTTTAAGTACTGATAGAGTAACACAATCACTACTTAAAAATATGTTAAGACTACTTAAAGAATTAGAATTAAAATATAAAGAAAATATAGAGATACAGTAAGGAGGGACTATAGTGAAATTTTTAGAATTAAATATTCAGTTCTTTGCACATAAAAAAGGACAAAGTTCTACATCTAATGGTAGGGACTCTATTGGACGTAGATTAGGTGCGAAAGCTGCTGATGGAGAATATATAACTGCTGGTAGTATTATTTATCGTCAAAGAGGAACTAAGATATTCCCAGGTGTTAATGTTAAACGTGGTAATGATGATACATTATATGCAACAGTAGATGGAATTGTTAAGTTTGAACGTAAAGGAAGAGATAAGAAACAAGCTTCTGTATATCCAGTAAGTGAGTAGAAAGAAATCTCTTTCTTTTTTTCTTTTCTCTGTGATATAATATAGGAAAGTTTTGAGGGGAGTGTGTTAATATGTTTGTAGATGAAGTAACACTTAAAGTAATCGCTGGAAGTGGTGGAGATGGTTGTACTGCTTTCCGTCGTGAAAAATATATTCCTATGGGAGGACCTTATGGCGGTAATGGAGGACATGGTTCTGATATTATCTTTAAAGTAGATGAAGGACTTCATACCTTACTTGATTTACGTTATCAAAAAGAAATTAAAGGTAGGAAAGGTGAAAATGGTAAAGGAAAGAATCAACATGGTAAAGGTGCTGAACCTTTAGTAGTTAAAGTGCCTCAAGGAACAGTTGTAACAGATTTAGATACAGGCCTTATTCTTGCCGATTTAAAAGGTAAAAATGATTCTGCTATTATTGCAAAAGGTGGTAGAGGTGGACGTGGTAATACTGCCTTTAAGACCCAGACTAATACCGCTCCAAACTTCTCCGAAAATGGTGAACCAGGAGAAGAGAGAACTATTAAAGTAGAACTTAAACTTCTTGCCGATGTTGGTCTTGTTGGTCTTCCTAGTGTTGGTAAGAGTACTATTATCTCTAAAGTAAGTAAAGCTAAACCTAAGATTGCAGAGTATCACTTTACAACGCTAAAACCTAATCTTGGAGTAGTACGTGCAACTAACGGTAAAACATTTGTTATGGCAGATCTTCCAGGATTAATAGAAGGTGCAAGTAAAGGAGAAGGATTAGGTGATAGATTCTTAAGACATATAGAGCGTACTAGAGTAATATTACATGTTATTGATATGGCTGGTACTGAAGGAAGAGATCCTTATGAAGATTATCTTTTAATAAATAAAGAACTTGAAGAATTTAATAAAAAACTACTTACTAAACCTATGGTAATAATTGCAAATAAAATGGATATTGAAGGTAGTATTGATAACCTTGATAAATTTAAAGAAAAAGTAAAAGATAAGAAAATATTTGAAGTAACTGCCTTAACAAGTTCTGGACTTAGTGAAGTAGTAGATTACTTAAGTGACTTATTAGATACTATAAAAGAAGAAAATCTTTATGAAGATGATGCTTTTGAGTCTCACGTCTTATATAAATTTAAAGAAGAAAAACCATTTATTATAGAAAAAGAAGGGGAAGACTTTGTAATTAAGGGAGAAAAAGTAGAAAAACTATTTAGAATGACTAAATTTACTGATGAAGGTATTAAAAGATTTAGTAATAAGCTAAGAAAAATGGGTATTGATGAAGAGTTAGAGAAAATGGGTGCAACTGATGGGGATATGGTTAGAATATTAGACTTTTATTTTGAGTATCGTAAATAATGAAAGACTTAGATAGATTATTAAACCCTAACAAGAGATTTTTAGAATATCAAGATTATCTAATAGATTTAATTGCTAGTTCCTATCATAAAAGTTTTAAAGACTTAATCACTACAAGAATTAAAGATGCTTTCTACTTCTTTGATTCAACTCCTGATGTTACTTATGAAAGCTTGTATAATTTAGATAGTAGTTTAGATAATTTAAAATATTATAAATCATTAATGGATGACTATATGAGTAAGGGAGAAAAGTTACAAGATGAAATAGATGATTATACTCTTAGATATTTAAAAGAACTATTAAATATTAGTGATGATGTATTTAATAAAAATAAAGAAGCTATTCTAGGACTTAGATTTGATGCTTTTGATAAAAAATATAAAAAATATTTAACTTATGATAATGAAGTAAGAGACTTACTTTTAGAATTACAACAAGATTATATAGATACTTGTAAAAGAATAGGAATTATTCCTTTATTAGATGAAGAAAAACTAGATGATTGTATAGACTTTTTAAAAAGACAAGAGAAAGTATTAGAGAGAAATGTTATAAAAAGCTCTATCTTTGGTAAAAATATCTTAGATAGATTAGGGGATATACCTTTTTATAAGAAAATACTTCTTGCAAGAAAGATAGTTTATTTTGAAGAAGATTTTGATAGTGATGTAACTGCTATTACATCACTATCTAAAGAGTATTCTAAGACTTTTATTTCATTTCCACTTTTAAAAAAATATCATGATAGATGTCTTGATATAAATCTTTTACATGAACTTATACATGTAAGTGAAATGGGTGATAAACATTGTAGTTTTATAATAAATAAAGATTATAGTATCTTTAATGAGTTTAGAACACAGGAAAAAGCGAGAAGTTTATTTAAAAGATTAAGGGAGGATAATATTTATATCTTTGATTTAGATGATAATAATAATATTTCTTATAAGAGTGCTTATGATTTATATCTATCTTTAGTTAATCCTTTATTAGATAATTATAGAGAACTATTTGATTATTCTGCAATTAATAATAGCATTTCTTATATTAATAATAATTTAGGAAAAGATAATTTTATAAATTATTGTATCTTTTTAACGTGTTTATATGAAAATTACTTTAATATGTATGGGCAATCTTTTGATGAAGATACTATAAGTAAAAATAATGATTTTATAAATAAAATGAAAACTTATACTAAACATAGGACTGATAAATAAAAAAATGTATCTTGTTTTAAAGATACATTTAGACTATCATTTACTTAGGAATACTTAGTAACGAATGGTGTAAATTAATTTGTACTTACTTTTGAGTAAGAAAGATTTCTTAATAGTTATCTTATTAATAATTATTATTCTTTTAATTATTTATAGATAGTAAAATTCTCTATTAATTAGTATATTCAACCTGTTTTTTGGGGTAACATCCAAACGCAAACTAAGTACTCCTCATGTAAAGAAAATTTACATATTCATATTAGCATAAAGATTTAATTGCTTCAATAATTTTAATATAAAATTCATAAAAAATGTATCTTGTTCGCTTGTATTGAAGATACATTTGTGTTATTATTTACCTAGGAATACTTAGTTGTTTAGGTACTATCCCCCTAACTTATATTTTTATAATGTGAAAGGGGAACTGATAATATGAGAAAACTTGAAAAATTTCTATGTTATATCATATTTTCGCTTATTTTCGTAATAATAATCTTATTATTTATGTTAATAAAAATAGTACCTACTCCTTAGAGTGGTACTAACCAAACAATAATGGGGTAGTACCTAACAGCTCAAAGCTAGGTATTCCTCTTTTTTATAATATGTAAATTCTCTTTACATATTCATATTATCATAAATAATTAATTTTTTCAAGAGGGATGATGCTATGACTTTAAATATAGATAATGAAACTTATAATTTAGAGATAGTTAAGAAAAGTACTACTAAAAATATTTATATTAGAGTTAAAGATGATTTAACTATCTATGTGACATGTAATACTTTAACTTCTAATAAAAAGATAATGAGTGTAATAGAAGAAAATTATGGTTCTATTAGGAAAATGATTAAGAAAGTTAAAGAAAAGATAAAATTTAATAGTGAATTTTACTTTTTAGGTAAAAAATATGATATTATATATACAGAGTTTTGTGACTTTAAATTAGGTGAGAATAAAGTTTTTATAAAAAGAGACTTTGATTTAGATAAATGGAAGAAGAAACAAGCTTTAGGTATTTTTAGTGAACATCTAGAAATGTGTTATAATAACTTTACAAGAAGTATTCCTCATCCTAAATTAAGACTTAGGAAGATGACTACTAGATGGGGAGTATGTAATGTTAAAACTCATGTTATAACACTTAATACAGAATTAATTACTAAAGATATAGGATGTCTTGATTATGTTATTTATCATGAGTTAAGTCACTTAATAGAAGCGAATCATTCTAAGAAGTTTTGGGCTATTGTCGAAGAGAACTGTCCTGATTATAAGAAGTGGAGAAAATTAACTAATAAATATGGAGAAGAGGAGTAGTATGGTTATAACTAGTTTAGATAATGAGAAAGTTAAGTACTATTATAAATTACAGAAGAAAAAGTATCGTGATCTTAATAATGAGTTTATAGTAGAAGGAGAACATTTAGTATTAGAAGCATATAAAGCTGGTGTTTTGAAAGAAATCCTATTAGAAGAAGGAGAGGTATTACCACTAGATGTAGAACAGATTGAAGTAAGTAGAGAAGTCTTAAAGAAAATAAGTAGTTTATCATCTCCTCCTAAGATGATAGGGTTATGTGAGAAGATAATAGATACGACAATAGGTAAGAGAATACTAATATTAGATGAAATACAAGATCCTGGTAATATGGGTACTATTATTAGAAGTGCAGTTGCCTTTAATATTGATACTATTGTAATAGGAGATAATACGGTAGATGTTTATTCTCCTAAAGTAGTAAGAGCGACACAGGGAATGATTTTTCATGTACCAATAGTTTTCTATTCCATAGATAAATTAATTCCTATCTTAAAGAAATTAAAAATACCAGTACTTGCAACTAATGTTAAGTATGGTGAAGAAGTAAAGAACTTATCTCAAGATGAAAAAGATGTCTTCGCTCTTATAATAGGTAATGAAGGTAATGGTGTTAATCCTAAGTATTTAGAACAAAGTGATAAATTTATCTATATACCAATGAATGATGTAGTAGAAAGCCTTAATGTAGGAGTCGCTACTTCTATAATTCTTTATGAAATGGATGGATCTAATGAATAAATTATATATAGGTAAAATAGTTAATACTCATGGTATTAAAGGAGAACTTAGGATTAAAGATAACTTAACTACTAAACAAAGAGAAGAGATATTTAAAATAGGAAGTAATTTAATTATAGATGATAAATCTTATGAAATAACTAGTTATAGAGTTCATAAAGACTATGATATGGTTACTTTTGAAGGTTTTAATAATATAAATGAAGTATTATTCTTGAAGGGTAAGAAAGTATATAAATCTAAAGAAGATATTAATCTTAATAATGAAGATATCTTAGATAGTGAACTTATAACCTATAAAGTTAAAACTACTGATAATATAGAGGGTAAGATTCTTGATGTAGAAGAGACTGGTAATAATTATAAGATACTTAGATTATTAATAAATAACAATGAAGTATTAGTTCCTTATCATAAAGAGTTTGTAAAAATAGATAGTAATAAAAAAGAAGTTATAGTTAAACTTCTATAGGAGGAAGTTATGAAAATAGATGTTTTAACCTTATTTCCTGATATGTTTAATAGTGTATTTGATGAATCTATTATTAAAAGGGCAATTAGTAATAATTTAGTAGAAATTAATATTCATAATATTAGAGATTATAGTAAAGATCCTCATAAAAAAGTAGATGATACTCCTTATGGGGGAGGGGCAGGTATGGTTTTAATGTGTCAACCAATATTTGATGCTGTTAAAGCTTTAAGAAGTGATGAATCTAAAGTAATCTTATTAACTCCAAGTGGTAAGTTATACAAACAGTCTATTGCTATAGATTTATCACATGAAAAACATTTAATTATTATCTGTGGCCATTATGAAGGTTTTGATGAGAGAATAAAAACTATTTGTGATATGGAAATATCTATTGGAGACTATATCCTAACAGGAGGAGAGATACCTTGTATGGTCTTAATAGATTCTATTACAAGACTAATAGATGGTGTTATAAGAAAAGAAAGTTATCAAAACGAATCATTTACTGATAATTTGTTAGACTATCCAACCTATACAAAACCTAGAGTTTATGAAGGATTAAGTGTTCCTGATGTTTTGGTTAATGGAGATCATGAAAAGATAAATAAATGGCGAAGAGAACAACAAATTAAATTAACAGAAAAAAATAGGCCTGACTTATTAAAAGGAGATGGTTCAGTTGAATAATTATTTAATAATAGAAAAGAGTTTTACTTATAATGGAGATTTAACTTTAGGAAAAGAGCTAACTATTAAGTCTCATGATAATAAAGTATCTATATATAGTCTAGATATACAAAAAGTCTTTATAAGTAATAAAGTCTATAAGAAATATTTAAAGTTATTAAAATTAGTAAACTTTTATTTAACTAGTGATGATGATACAGGTACTGCTTATCATGAGGCCTTAAATGAAATAGAGAAATTTAGACAATTAGTTAAAAATAAATATAGAGCATATCTATTAGAAAAAACTATAAAAGAAATGTCTTTAGAACTTCAGAAAAAAGTAATGGATGCTAAGAAGAGATTAATATTTGTAGAGACAAAGAGTTATGATTATACAAATGAGAATAGAAGAAGTAAATAACTTGTAGAAGGGTAGTGTTTACATGAAGATAGAATATAATTTAATTAAAACTGAAAAGAATACTAAAGCAAGATTCGGTACTATTAAGACTAATTATGGAACAGTAGAAACACCTATGTTTATGCCTGTAGGGACTAAAGCGACTATTAAGGGATTAAGTCCTGAAGAAGTAAAAGAGACAGGTGCAGGTATTGTTCTTGCTAATACTTATCATTTATGGCTAAGACCAGGAGAAGATATTGTTTCTAAGGCAGGAGGACTACATAAGTTTATGAACTATGATGGACCAATACTTACAGATAGTGGTGGTTTTCAAGTATTTTCTCTTGCTAAAAATAAGAAAAAAGATATTACTGAAGAAGGAGTTCACTTTAAAAGCCATATAGATGGTAAAGACTTATTCTTAACACCTGAAAAGTCTATAGAAATCCAAAATAAATTAGATAGTGATATTGCTATGTCTTTTGATGAATGTCCTCCTGCTAGTGCAGATTATGAATACTTAAAAAATAGTGTAGAACGTACTATTAGATGGGCTAAAAGAGGTAAAGCAGTTCATAGTAATAAGAATCAATCTCTATTTGGTATAGTCCAAGGTGGAGCTCATGAGGATTTAAGAAAATACTCTGCTATTGAAACAGTTAAATTAGACTTTGATGGTTATAGTATTGGTGGAGTTGCTAATGATGGTGAAAGTAAAGAAGATATGTATAAAGCGATAGATTACTCTGTTCCATATTTGCCAGAAAATAAAGTAAGATATTTAATGGGGGTAGGAGAACCTATTGACATTATAGAAGGTGTAATTCGTGGAGTAGATATCTTTGATTGTGTCTTACCTACAAGGATTGCAAGACATGGACAAGCCTTTACAAGAAATGGTAAAATTAATTTAAATAATGCTAAATATAAAGAAGATTTTACTCCTATAGAAGATTCTTGTGACTGTTATGCTTGTAAACACTATACTAAAGCTTATATTAGACATTTACTTAATACAGGAGAAATGTTAGGAGGTAGACTTTTATCTATTCATAATATTAGATTTTTAATTAGATTAACTGAAGAATTAAGAGAAGCGATAAAAGAAGATAGAATCTTAGAGTATAAAGAAGAATTTTTAGAAAAATATCAATAAATAAATCAGTTGTTTACGTCAAAACTCTTGACGTTTTTTCTTTTCTCCTTATATAATCTTTTTTAGAAAGAAGGATGTTTATGTTAATAATAGGTTCTCATGTAGGATATAAAAAAGATAGTGGTTTGGTTGGAAGTGTAGAAGAAGCTATAAGTTATGGGGCAAATACCTTTATGTTTTATACCGGTGCTCCTCAAAATACTATTAGGAGTAGTATAGACTTAGATAATGTTAAGAAAGCTTATTCTATGATGAAAGATAATGGTATAGATAAAGATAATGTTATAGTTCATGCTCCTTATATCATTAATCTTGCAAATGGTGATGAAAGTAAATTTAACTTTTCATGTAATTTCTTAAGTGAAGAGTTAAAGCGTGTTGATACCTTTGGTATGAAATATTTAGTTTTACATCCAGGTTCTCATGTAGGGCAAGGAGTAGATGTAGGTATTTCTAATATTATTAAAGCCCTTAATCTTGTCTTAGATAAAGATAATAGTAATGTCATGATTTTACTTGAAACTATGGCAGGTAAGGGTAGTGAAGTAGGAAGAAACTTTGAAGAGTTAAAATCTATTATAGATGGAGTTTCTAAAAAGAATAGAATTGGTGTTTGTTTAGATACGTGTCATTTAAATGATGCTGGTTATGATTTGAATAACTTTGATGAGATATTAGAAACTTTTGATGAACTTATCGGTATAGATAAAATTAAATGTATTCATATTAATGATAGTAAAAATATAATTGCATCTCATAAAGATAGACATGAAAATATAGATAAAGGTACTATAGGTTTAGATACTTTAATAAAAGTAATAGATTGTGATAAATTAAAAGATGTTCCTAAAATATTAGAAACACCTTATATAGATGGTCATGCTCCTTATAAAGAAGAAATAGCTTTAATTAGAAGTGTTAGTAAGCAGTAACAGTACAAGTAGAATCAGGAATGTCATCTGATTGATATAAAACTTTATTTGTTTTTGTATCTTTGCAAGTTAAGTTAATGCTATAACTTTCTTTTTTTCTTTCTTTTGTATATCTAATAAGAGCATTGCTACAATCTATATTTTCTTCTGTAAAAGGTTCAATTAAGTCAGCATCAATAAGTTCTTGATAGGTTATATCAACGCATCCAATGAAGTTTAAAGTACCTAAAGAAGTAATATCTTCTCCTTCTTTATTAACAAATATTTTAGCAGCTTCTACTAAACTATCGCCATAATACTCATACTGTTTTTTTTCATTGTTATTTCTTAAAGCCGTAATAGAAGGCATTACCATAATAAGTATTAAAGCCATTATTACAATAGTAGCGAGTAACTCAATTAATGTGAATCCTTTTCTATTCATATATTATCTCTCCTATGATAAATTATATCATAGTTTTCTTTTTATAGATAAGTATTCTTTAAATTCATAATAATAGTTGACACTCCACTATATATATCATCTCTGATATTTCCTCTTAAATTAAGTAAAATACTGTTATCTTTTAATAAAATATTATAGTTTTCTTTTAAAAAATTACAAATAATAATCGCTTCATCTTCTGTAGGATAAATATTTTTACTTTCTAAGTATCCCATTACTAAATGGGGATTTAATACTTTAATATTATTTTTTATTATTCTCTCTATCATTTTTTTCTCCTTTATTTAATTTATATGTAGTAAAATTAAAATTATGTGATAAACTAGTAAAGAAAGAGGGTGTTATAGGTATGAAGATAAAACAGAAAGTTAATAAGAAAAACATTAATAGAAGAGAAAGAAAATATACTGTTAATAGAAATACTTATAAGAAAAGATTCTTCTTTTTAGGCAGTGTTTTAGTAGTTTTATTTTTAGTAATAACCCTTAGACTTTATCATGTAATGTTAAGAGAACAAGCATATTATGAAGAAGAACTTACAACTCTTGCTACTACAGTAGTAGAAGGACCTAGTTCACCACGTGGTAGAATACTTGATCGTAATGGAAAAGTAATAGTTGATAATAAAGCAGTTAAGACAATTTATTATAATAAAGATAAAAGTAGAGGAACTAAAGAAGAAATAGAACTTGCATATCTTGTTTCTAGTCATCTTAGTCTAGATTATGATAAAGTATCTGATAGAAATAAAAGAGAGTTTTTTGTCGCTAAGAATAGTAGTGATATGGATGATAGAATAACTGATAAAGAATGGGAAAAGTATGAACAAAGAAAATTAGATAGTGATGATATATATGAACTTAAAATAGAAAGAGTGACTGATGAAGAGTTAAATGCTTTTACAGAAGAAGAAATACGTGCTAGTTATTTATATTATTTGATGAATAAAGGATACTCTTATGATGATAAAGTTATTAAAAATGAAGATGTAACTGATGAAGAATATGCTTATATAGCAGAGAATAATGAAGACTTACCAGGATTTAATACAAAACTAGATTGGGAAAGAGTTTATAATTATGGAGATACTTTTAGAACTATTTTAGGTAATGTTGGTGATATTCCTAGTGAAGAGAAAGATGAGTATCTTGCTAAAGGGTATTCTTTAAATGATATAGTTGGTACTAGTTATTTAGAAGAACAATATGAAGAATATTTAAAAGGAACAAAAGCTATTTATAAGACAGTTAATTCTCATGAGTTAGAACTAGTTAGTGAAGGTAAGAGAGGTAATGATATAGTACTTACTATTGATATAGAATTACAACAACAATTAGAAGCGATATTAAATGAAGAAATACTTGCTACTAAAGGACAACCAAATACAGAATATTACAATAGAAGTTATGCTATTATTCAAGATCCTAATACAGGAGAGATACTTGCCATGGCAGGAAGACAAGCGGTTAGTGATGGTAATGGAGGTTATAAAACAATAGATTGTACTACAGGTATTATGACTGATCCTATGACTTCAGGTTCTGTTGTTAAAGGTGCTAGTATGTTAGTAGGATATAATACAGGTGCTATTAAACCAGGGGATTATCAAGTAGATGAATGTATTAAAATAGCAGGAACACCACAGAAATGTTCTTGGAGGACATTAGGGAGAATTAATGATATAGATGCTCTTGCATTATCTAGTAATGTTTATCAGTTTAAAACAGCGATGAAAGTAGCAGGGGCAACTTATCAATATAACAAACCATTAGTAATTAATGAAAGTGCTTTTGATATTTATAGAAATACTTTTAAAGAGTTTGGACTTGGTGTTGAAACTGAAATAGATTTACCAGTAGAGTCTTTAGGCTATACTAGTAGTAATAAAGCTCCTGGACTTTTACTTGACTTTGTAATGGGACAATATGATACATATACACCAATCCAGTTATCACAGTATATCTCAACTTTTGCCAATGGTGGTAGTAGATTGCAACCTCATCTATTAAAAGAAGTTCATGCTTCAACTGATGATGAGAGTTTAGGAGATGTAATATATACATTTGAGAAGAATGTTTTAAATACTGTTAATACAACTCCTGAATATTTAAATAGAGTTAAAGAAGGATTCTATGCTGTTATGAATAAAAGTTATGGCTTAGGAGTAGGTTATATAGATGATTCTCATGATCCATCAGGTAAGACAGGAACAAGTCAAAGTGCTACAGATACTAATGATGATGATATTAATGATACCGATACAGTTTCAACTGCTTTTGTAGGTTATGCACCATCAAGTAGTCCTAAGATGTCTATAACAGTAACAAGTCCAGATTCTACTTGGGAAAATCCAAGAAACAGTTATTCAACTTTAGTTACTAGAAGAATTAGTAAAAGAGCAAGTGATGCATATTTTACTCTATATCCTTAGAATAATTTATTCATTTCTATAATAAAATTTTATAGAGGTGGTTCTTATTAAAAAGGTTATAGAAGTAATATTTGTTATGTTACTTGTTCTTTTTTCTTTTTATTATACTGAGAAAGCAATTGTACTATTAGAATCTAATGATCCTATTATGAAAGAAATAAAAGATAAGGGGAGTACTTTAGAAGAAGATGCACTTAATGCTAAGGTAGAAGGGGATTATTTAATACCAGGATATAATGGTCTTGTTATAGATTTAGAAGAAAGCTTTACCAAGATGAAAGGGTATGGTAGTTATAATGATGCTCTATTAGTCTTTGAAGAAGTGGAACCTACTATATCGATAGATGATTATTATGACAAGTATATTTCTAGTGGTAATGGCATAAGTACCAACATTGCTTTAGTCTTTGCAGTTGATACTAGCAGTTATATAGATAATTTATTAAATATATTAAAAGATATGGGAGTAGTAGGTACATTTTTTATAGATGGTAAATTTACTGATAGTAATACATCATTTGTAACGGATGCAGTAGTAAATGGTAATGAAGTAGAAGTACTTAGTTATGATAAAGCTTATGATGAACTATTATTTAAAGCATCTATTGATAAGATAAAAACACTTACTAGTACTACTACTAAATACTGTTATGCAACTTATGATAATGAAGAAGTATTAAATTTATGTAGTAAGTTATCTATGCATACTATTATACCTACTTTAAGACTAGATAGTAATATTTATAGTAGTGCTAAAGGTAACTTAAGAAGTGGTAGTATTATAAGTATTAAATTAACTGAGTCTAATGTATCTGAATTAAAAGTATTAATAAACTATATAAAACAAAGAGGTTTTACTTTAGTAACACTTGATACTCTTTTAAATGAAGCGAGAAGTGAAAAATAAGAAAGAGAATAAAGCTCTTTCTTAACTAGTTTCTAGTATTAAGTTTTCATATTCCATACATTTTTCTTCTAATAATTTAAAGTTGCAACATCTTTTTCTTAATCTGCTAGATAAATACCCTTTATCATAACGTAATCTAAACTGTTTAACTTTAGATAGTAATTTATACTTATGTCTATTTAAATAATTAGTTTGATTTAATATTAAGTTTCTGTACTTTTCATCTTTTACTTGTGGAAGTACTTCAGTCAAACAATAGGTAGGAGCAGGAATCATATTATTAATATTAACTATTCCCCAAATTCCATCATTGATTTTAAATATATCTAGAGCATTTTCATTCATTGTTATATGTTTTTGTTTTGGACTAGATAAAGGTGCAAAATAATTAATCCCATTATATTCATATACAACACCAATATATGGTCTTGTATGAGTCTTATTATACGGTACTATCTTATCAAATTTTCTTAAATATTTAATATAATTTTCATCAATATAGTATATTTTAAGTGTTTTCATAAATAATCCCCCTTACGTAATAAAAGAAAAGGACGACTTTCTAAATGAAAATCGCCCATGTTTTTTAGCTCCCTACTGTGGCAAGGGAATTCCGACTTTTGTTAGCTCCCTACTATGGCAAGGGAATTCCGACTTTTGTTAGCTCCCTACTGTGGCAAGGGAATTCCGACTTTTGTTATTATATGAGGTATCACTCATTTAATACATCTAAAGTATATCATAAGATTATATTGTTGTAAAGAAAAAATGTTACTTTTTTGATGATTTCTACTTTTTAATAATAAAAATAGGGTAATACCAATAGAGGTATCGCCCTTATACTTTTATGCACTTTTATAGGAATAGTGTGAACCTTTATACGTTTTTTAGGAGTAACGTCAACCTCTTTATATACACTTTTTAAAGGAGTAGTGTGAACCTCTTTTATCTTTATATGAGATGTCACTCATTTACTGCATTTAAAGTATATCATATGTTTATACTGTTGCAAAGATTAAATGATACTTTTTTGCAACGATTAATATCTTGATAAAATTAATTATTTATGATAATATGAATATGTAAAGAGAATTTACATATTATAAAAAAGAGGAATACCTAGTTTGCCATTTGGGTGTTACCTCAAAAAAAAGTTTTTTGATAGACACCCTAATTACAAAGTTGTAATAGGGCGTTTTACTATCTATAAATAATCAGAAGTATAATTATTATTACTAATGATGCAATTAGAAAATCTTTCTTACTCATAGACATTTCCCCTTTCTCCCCCTGAATATTAGAGTTTTGAAAGAGGCAAAACACCCATACTAGGTATTCCTGCTTAAAGAATAACATATGTATTATATCGTGTCAATCGAACAAGATACATTTTTTAATAGAAAATATGTTTTATTATAAAAATAATTTGACATCTTTATAATTTGTAGTAAAATAATAGTTGTAAATACGTTATTAGTTAGGGACTTGGTAAAAGAATCCTTTTAATCTTAGAGACTTAACGGTTGGTGAAAGTTAAGAAAAGCTCTTTTATTACTACCTTAATGAGTAGAGTTATGCAAAGTAATTCCGGTTAGTGCCGTTATCTAAATTAAGTTAAAAAAGGATGGTATCGTGTAGTGTAAGGCACTCCTAGTGATATCATCCTTTTTATTATATAAGGTTAAGTTAGGAGAAAAAAATATGGGTAAGAAAAAGGGATACTACAAGAGTTCAAAAGAATGCGAAAATATTCACGTATTTATGAAAAATTGGTATGGTGTTAAAAGTCATCATCGTAAAAGAACGAGGTTTCATCATAATGATATGCCAATATATTTAATTAATAGAGGAGTTACTCCTCCTACTGCTGTTTCATTAGATATAGCATCTAAAGATGACTCTGATAAATATATTTATGTTAGAGATGATGATAAGAATATTAGATGTTATAGTAATTGTTTAGCACTTAATAAAAATGCTATTTTAAGTAGTAATTTAAGTGCTAATGAAAGAGAGAAAAGAAGAAAAGAAATTTTGGAAAGTTTAGGTTATGGTTATGATGAAATTACAGGAGAAGTAGAGTTGTTAGGGAACATAGAAAGTGAAATATACCTTGATGAATTAGTACCTACTGAAAAAGTTAATAGACAAAAAACTATAAGTAAAAGAAATTATTATTATGGAAGGAGAAGATAAATATGATAAATATTAAAGAAAGTGAAAAATTAATGCCACTTAATCATTCTTGTGCGCATTTACTAGCAGAAGCAGTTAAGAAGTTATATCCGGAGGCAAAGTTCTGGGTAGGACCTGTAATAGAAGATGGATTCTATTATGATATTGATTTAGGAGATAAGACTTTAACAGATGATGATTTACCTGTAATAGAAAAAGAAATGAAAAAAATTGCTAAAGGTAATAAAAAAATCATTCGTCATGAATTAACTAGAGAAGAAGCACTTGATAAATTTAAAGATGACCCTTATAAAATAGATTTAATTAATAATATGAGTGATGATGAAGTAATTACATGCTATACTCAAGGAGACTTTACTGATCTTTGTCGTGGACCTCATGTAGAATCTACTAAAGAGTTAAGACACTTTAAATTACTTAGAGTAAGTGGTGCATACTTTAAAGGAGACTCTAAAAATAAAATGTTACAACGTATTTATGGAGTTTGTTATGAGACTGAAGAAGATTTAAATAAACATTTAGAAATGCTAGAGGAAGCTAGAGAAAGAGATCATCGTAAATTAGGTAAAGAACTTGGTATATTTATGTTTTCTGATTTAGTAGGTAAAGGACTTCCTATGTGGTTACCAAATGGTTTCTTTGTTAGACGTACACTAGTTGATTATATTACTGATAAAGAAATAAAACATGGTTATAAACATGTTATGACACCTTCACTTGGCAGTGTAGATTTATATAAAACTAGTGGACACTGGGATCACTATAAAGATGATATGTTTCCTGCTATGGAACTTGATAATGAAGCATATGTGTTAAGACCAATGAATTGTCCTCATCATATGATGATGTATCAAAATTCACTTCATTCATATAGAGATTTACCACTACGTATTGCCGAGATTGCAAATGACTTTAGATATGAAGCTTCTGGAGCATTATGTGGTATTGAAAGAACAAGAGCCTTTACTCAAAATGATTCTCATATCTTCTGTACTAATGAACAAATTAAAGAAGAGTTTAAAGGTGTTATTGATTTAATACTTGATGTTTATAAAGACTTTGGCTTTAAAGATTATAGTTTTAGACTTTCTTTAAGAGATAAGAATAATAAAGATAAATACTTTGGTAATGATGAGCTATGGGAAAGAAGTGAACAAGAACTAAGAGAAGTTCTAGAAGAAATAGGAGCAGACTTCTATGAAGCAGAAGGAGAAGCAGCTTTCTATGGACCAAAACTTGATGTTCAAGTTAAAAGTGCTATTGGTCATGATGTAACACTTTCAACTGTACAATTAGATTATCAACTACCTGAAAGATTTGAACTAACCTATATTGATAAAGATGGAAATAAAGCTAGACCAGTAGTTATTCATAGAGCAATACTAGGTTCTCTTGATAGATTTATTGCTTTCCTACTTGAAGAGACTAAAGGTAATCTTCCTTTATGGTTAAATCCTGTTCAGGCAGTAGTTATACCAGTATCTAGTGAATATCAAGGAGAATATGCTAGTAAAGTATATGAAGAGTTAAAGAAAAATGGTATTAGAGTAGAGTTAGATAACCGTAATGAAAAATTAGGTTATAGATTAAGAGAAGCTCAAACTAGAAAAATTAACTATACACTAATACTTGGAGATAAAGAAAAGACTGATAATACTATTAGTTATAGAAGACATGGTGAAAAAGATACTAGTACAGTTACAATAGATGAATTTATTACGCTATTAAAAGAAGAGGTTAAACTATAGTGAATTGTATTATAGAAGAGTTAAATACTAACAATGTAAGTGATTATGTTAAAATAAATACTAAATCTTGGCAAGAGACTTATAAAGGAATAGTTAATGCAGAGTTTTTAGAATTAATCGGTACAGATTCTGAAATAAATATAGCTATAGAACGAAAGAAAAAAGATATAAATAAAGAATTTGATAAATCATTTCTTTTAAAAGCAGATGATAAATATGTAGGAGTTCTTAGAGTGTGTAAATCAAAAGATTCTAATTATAAAGATATAGGAGAATTACAGGCCTTATATTTACTTGATGAAGTTAAACATAGAGGATATGGTAGAACACTCTTTGAAAAAGCTTGTGATGAAGTTAAGAAAATGGGATTTAATAGTATGATTGTTGGCTGTCTTGCTCTTAATACTAATGCCAATAGTTTCTATAAACATATGGGTGGAGAATTAGTAGGTAGTAGAGACTTTACTCTTCCTAACCAAACTTTAAACGAAAATGTCTATTTATTTAGAGATATATAAAATAGGGGGATAAATATGATTAATGACATAAAAATAATAACAGACGATACTAATAAATTTACAAGAAAATATCTAGCAAGCTATTTTCGTTTTGTAGGTTTATTTGTAAGTGATTGTGATCCGTATTATAAAGAAAGTTATACTGAATATGATGAAGTTATAACTGTTAATAATAATTTAGAGAATCTGTTCAATCATTAAAGAAATTGATTAATATCTATGTTAATAATAATCTATATACTTTGATAGCAAATGCTTTATATTATGTTGATGTTGAAAAAACATGTGCAAGATTAATTAAAGCATTAAAAAATATTGATGGTATTAATCGCTATTACACCTATGCAAGAAATTATCTTGCTATGTTAGTTAATAGTATTTGCAAGAAAAATAATTATGATCTTGCTTTTGATACAAGCAAACTTATCGCTGATATAAATAATAATATTATATTTAAAGATAATGGAAAAAAATATTGCCAATGCTAAAATACTACAAGGTAATATAGTTTCTCAAGATATAAGATTTCTTGATGATGCCCTTTATTGTTATAAAAGTGCTAAAGATAATTTAGACACTGATAATATTGATAAAGCTAAATATATGAGTTATTTATATTATAAAATTGCTTCTTCTTATAGATATAACAACTATGAAGAGGTAGTATTATATTTAAAAAAGTCCATTGAAGCAGATTTTAATTTCGCTGATTATCATTATGCTTTAGGCTTATGTTATGAAAAAAAAGAAGATTATCCAAAGGCAATTGAATCTTATAAACGTGCTGAACACCTATTAATTGATAAATATGATAATTTACACAAAAAAGATATCCTTTTAAAAACAGAAAAAGCTTTAGCAGAAGTATTTAAAAAAGTTGATGATAGAACTAATACTATAAGTTATTATACAAGAATCATAAACTTTACTAATATAAAAGGTAATATTGTAGTAGATGATAAAGAAAGAGAAATAAATGATGATAGTGAAGCTTTATTTTGCCTTGCTAAGTTATACCAAAATATAGGTGATTATGATAGAACAGATTATTATTGGGAAATGGCAAATACTAAAAAATACACAAAGAGTTAGACCTAATATTCTAACTTCTTTTTTTTGACATATTATTTATTAGGTGATAAAAATGTTGTTTAATTTATTTGATAGTCTAAGAGGCTTCTTTACTTTTACAGCCAGTTATTCTAATCAAGTCTTTAAAGAACCACTATCAAAAGATGAGGAAGAAAAATGCATTAAAAAGATGGTGGAGGGAGATAAAGAAGCACGTAATAGTTTAATAGAACATAACCTTAGATTAGTCGCTCATATTGTTAAAAAGTTCGATTATAAAAACGTTGATCAAGATGACCTTATTAGTGTTGGTACTATTGGTCTTATTAAAGGAGTAGATACCTTTGTTCCTAATAAAGGAAATCGTTTGACTACTTATTGTGCTAAATGTATTCAAAATGAAATATTAATGTACTTTCGTGCAAACAACAAAAATAATAAAAATCTCTCTTTAAATGAACCCGTTGGTTTTGATAAAGAAGGTAATGAAATATCAATCCTTGATGTTATAAAAGCCCCACGTCCTGATTTTATAGAAGAAATTAACTTAAAAGATAATGTAAAACTACTTAACTCTTACTTAAAAGTCTTAACTAAAAGAGAAAGAGAAATTATTGTTAAAAGATATGGTTTAGAAGGGAATGATTTATGGACTCAAAAACAAATTGCCGATAAATTAAATATATCTAGAAGTTATGTATCCCGAATTGAAAAAAGAGCCTTAACTAAAATACTTAGAGAATTTATTAAGAATAATAAGTATAATGATATAGACTTCAGTTAAAAATATTAGTGTATTGTAAAAATTATAGAACTTGCTATACTAATATTAGGAGTTGAGATTATGCTTAAGAAGAAGATTAAAAAAAGAAGGGTTTCTAAAAGTGAGTATTTTATAAATATTAGTGTTACTTTAGTACTTGTCCTTTTTACTTTTGCACTTTTATTTGTTCCTAGAATAACTTTAAATGCTCCCCTAAAAGAAATAGTTAATATTAATTCTTCTTATGCTGATAAAGGTATAACTATAAGTAATATGTTTGGAAGTAAAAGAATAGTTAAACCACTTGATAAGATAAATACTAATAAAAATAGAGATTATAATATAAATTATACTTATAAAGATAATATATTTACTTATCATATCTCTAAAGAAATAAGTGTAAAAGATATAGAGAAACCTAAAATTAAACTAAATGGTAATCTAAAAGAATACTATTGTCCTAATGGGGAGTATAAAGAACTTGGATATACCGCTTATGATAATGTAGATAAAGATATTACTGATAAAGTTAAAGTAAAAAAAGAGAAAGATAAAATTATTTATATAGTTTTTGATAGTAGTGGTAATAAGAATGAAGTTGTAAGAAAGTTAATTGCTAAAGATGTAGATTCTCCTTCTATAACACTAAATGGAGATGATAATATCTTTTTAAACTTAAATGAGCCTTATATAGAAGATAATGTAACTATTAGTGATAACTGTGATAGTGATTTAACTTCTAATATTAAAATAACTAATGATATAGATAATACTAAAGTAGGTGATTATAGAGTAACCTATGAAGTTAGTGATAGTAGTAATAATAAAAGTAAAATAGTAAGAAATGTTAAAGTAAGAGAACCATTAAAAACTAATACTATCTATCTTACATTTGATGATGGTCCAAGAGATGGAACTACTGATGTAATTTTAGATATCTTAAAAGAAAAAGGAGTTAAAGCGACATTCTTTGTAACGATGAATGGAAATGATTCTTTAATTAAGAGAATTGTAGATGAAGGACATTCTATTGGTATTCATACTGCATCTCATAAATATGATATTATTTATGCATCAAGAGATAACTACTTTAATGATTTAGAACAAGTTCATAAGAGAATTTATGATATAACAGGAGTTGATTCTAAATTAATTAGATTCCCAGGGGGTTCTAGTAATACCATTTCTAAAAAATATAGCGAAGGTATTATGAGTACTTTAACTAAAGAAGTCTTAAATAAAGATTATCAATACTATGATTGGAATGTTGATAGTGGAGATGCTTCTTTTGCAACTAATCCTCATAAACTATATAATAGTGTAGTTAATAGTATATCTCATGATAAATATAATGTTATCTTAATGCATGATACTAAGACTTATACAAGAGATGCTTTAAGTAATATAATTGACTATTGTTTAAGTAATGGTTATAGTTTTGATTCTTTAGATATAGATACTATGCCTATAAGACAGAAATTAAATAACTAGAAATATATTAAATTTTAGTATATACTAAATATATGAGGAGTAAGACTATGAAATATTTACCAGATATATATAAGAAAAATATCTTTGACATTAACTATAGTAAGTTAAAGAAAAAAGATATTAAATGTTTAATCTTTGATTTAGATAATACTCTAGCTTTAATAGACAGTGTAAAGGTAGAAGATAAAGTTAAAGAGTTAATTACTAAATTAAAGAAAGATTTTTTAGTAGTTATAGTTTCTAATAGTCCTAAAAAACGAGTGTCTAAGTTTAGTGAAGATTTAGGAGTAGATTCCTATCCCTTTGCACTTAAACCTACTATTAGAACACTTAAGAAAATTAAATCTAAATATAATTTAGAGTCTAAAAACATTGCTATCATAGGAGATCAATTTATTACAGATATGGGATATGGCTATAAAGGTAATATTACTAAAATATTTGTAGACCCTCTAGCAGTTAAAGATTTAAAGATTACTAATATTAATAGATATTTAGAAGAGAAGATTATGAATAAATATAGTAAGAATAATCTTTTCAAGAAAGGAAAGTATTATGAATAGTGAGAAGTACTGTCTTGGATGTGGAGTTAAGCTTCAAGATGAGAATATCTTAGGGGAAGGTTATACTACTAGTTTAGATAAAGAATACTGTCAAAGATGTTTTAGAATTAAAAACTATGGAGAGTATCAAGTAGTTACTAAAAGTAATGATGAGTATTTAGAGATACTTAAAAGTGTAGGAGAGACTAAAGATTTAGTACTTTATATAGCAGATTTACTTAATATAGAAGAAGATATTAATAAGATTAGAGAGATTATTCCTAATAAGATGATATTAGTACTAAATAAAAGAGATGTACTACCTAAGTCAGTAAATGATGATAAACTAATATATTATTTTAAAGATAATGATATCTTTGATAAAGTAATAGTTATAAGTAGTGAGAAAAACTATAATATAGATTATTTATTAAAACAAATAAAACTATATCAGACTACTAATAATGTCTATGTAGTAGGTCATACTAATGCTGGTAAGAGTACTTTAATAAATAAATTATTAAGAAATTATTCTACTAGCGATAGAGAACTTACTATATCACCACTTCCTTCTACTACATTAAATACAGTAGAAATAGAAATAAATGAGTATTTAACTCTTATAGATACACCAGGTCTTGTTGATAGTGGTAGTATAATTAATTATATTAGTGATGATGAATTTAAGAAGATAAGTCCTAAAAAAGAGATTAAACCTAAGACTTTTCAACTTAGGAAAGGACAAAGTGTAATAGTAGATAACTTCTTTAGAATGGATTATGTAGAAGGAGAAAAGAATAGTTTTACTTTCTATATGTCTAATGATTTAAAGATTAGAAGAATATCAAGTAAGCATGATGATTTAAAAGATTTACAGAAAAGAACTTATGAAATGGGTTATGATGAAGATATATGTGTTAATGGGTTAGGCTTTATTAAGATGGTTAATAAAGGAACAGTTGATATATATTTAGATTCTAAAGTAAGTACTTATAAAAGAAGTAATTTAATATAAGTGTAAAGTAAGTAAAATCGTTATTGATTGTCTTTGAAGATTATGGTACTATTAAGTTAACAAAGATAAAGAAAGGAAGAAGTAGATATGGCTAATTTAATTTATCAGGGTAAAATAAATTGTCAATTCTGGGGGAAATTAATTCGTCATTTTTCTAAAACCTCAAGTTTACAACTTGTTACCTGGGGGGGGGGCATTTAACCCTAATATAAGTAATAAAATTACTTTCTTTCATTATGATATAAGAGCAGGATAAGTATAAATTCTGTTCTTTTATAGTGTCAAAATAATTGATATAAAGGATTATATGTGTTAATATTAAAACAGTATAAAAGATAATGATTGGGATAGACTATAAAAAATAGGAGGAGTATAAAATGGTAAAGGAAAAGAAAGAATTAATAATAGTAGGATTAATAATTGTAATGATACTAGCAATAATAGGGGTAAGCTATGCGGCCTTTAGTTATAGTAAAACAGGAACAAAATTAAATAGTATAACGACAGGTTCAATAACAATGACATATGAAGAAACAGATAATACAATAAGTTTAAATGGAGCATTACCAACAACAGATGCAACTGGGAAGAAAAGACTAACTGAAGGAGAATACTTTGATTTTACAGTAAGTAGTCAAATTAGTGGAGATGTTAATATTAACTATGAGATATCTGCTAAAGATGTAACAACTAGTGATAGGAAGATAGATGGTTCTAATATAAAATTATATTTAACTAGATTAACAGAAGATGGTGAAGAAGAGTTAATGACACCAGAAGTCTATAATGAAGAGACAAGTGCCAATAACTTTACAGGAAGACCAACAGGAGAGATGAGTTTATATACTAGTAGTATGAGTAGTAGTGAAAGTAATAATTATAGGTTAAGAATGTGGGTAGATGAAGATTATAATCCTCAAGGAGATGGAGGAAATTTAACATTTTCAGTAAAAATAAATGTCTATGGAAAAGATGGAGATAAACCAGTATCAACAGCAGTTGATACAATACTTGCAAAAGCAAATCCAGAAGATTTAGACTTCAATAGTGCAACAAGTGAACAACAAAAAGAGATGTGGACTTTCTCTCATCCTGCCACAGAACAAACAACTGCTTTAACAGATTATAGATATATAGGAGCAAATCCTAATAACTATGTAACTTTTAATAATGAAACATGGAGAATAATAGGAGTATTTAGTGTAGATGATGGAACAGGTAATGTTGAACAAAGACTTAAATTAATAAGAAATGAATCTATTGGAGATATTACTTGGGACTCTAATAACATAAATGATTGGCCTAATGCAACGTTAAATACTAATTTAAATAATGGGGATTATTGGACCAATAGTTTAACTAGTGATGCCAAAAGTATGATAGGAGACACACTTTGGTATTTAGGAGGAAGTAGTACTAATGATGATGTTACTGCATCAATGTTTTACGAAAGAGAAAGAGGAACAACAGTATATAGTGGCAGAAGTACAAGTTGGACTGGAAAAGTAGGATTAATGTATCCGAGTGATTATGGATATGCGACAAGTGGAGGAACTACAACTGATAGAAATACTTGTTTAACAAATAAAGAATTATATAGTTGGGATAGTGTAAGTGATTGTTACAATAATGACTGGATATTTAACTCAGCATATCAATGGACAATCACTCCCCGCGCCTCTGGTTCTGGCAGTGTGTTTGATCTGAACTACGCTGGATATGTTAACAGCCGTACTACGGACAATGCTTATGGTGTCCGCCCAGTCGTCTTTCTAAAATCTAGTATCAAGATTGTTGACGGTGATGGAAGTAGTAGTAATCCGTATATTTTGCAAAGTTAATAAAGAAGTAGTAAAACACGGCCCTAAAAGGCGAAGTCTTTTGGCCGTGCTTTTTTTTGCCTTTTTGATACTTTACTTGTTCTAAAAAATATATAAAGTTATTGATATTTATTTTTCTTTATAGTAAAATTTAACTGAGGAGAGATATTTATATGAATAGTGAATTTATTAGTGATATTGAAAATAAAATGAAAGGAACTCTTGCTAACTTAGAGAAACGCTTTACTACAGTTAGAGCAGGGCGTGCTAACCCATCTAGTTTAGATGGTGTTATGGTAGATTATTATGGATCTATGACTCCATTAAAGAGCCTTGCAACTATATCAGTTCCTGAAGCGACTCAGTTATTGATTAAACCTTTTGATAGAGGATGCTTAGGTAATATTGAGAAAGCTATTATTGCCGCTAATCTAGGATTTAATCCATCTAATGATGGAGAGACTATTAGAATAGTTATACCTGCTTTAACAGAAGAGCGAAGACGTGAACTTACTAAACAAGTTAAAGCCATGGCAGAGGATGCTAAAGTATCTATTAGAAATATTAGACATGAAGCTAATGAAAAGATAGAGAAGATGGAACTACCTGAAGATGAAGCAAAAGGTATGATGAAGGATGTTCAAGATTTAGTTAATGACTATAATAAAGATATAGATAATATCTATAAAGATAAAGAAAAAGAATTAATGACTGTATAATAGTGCTAAGGCACTATTTTAATTTTCTGGGAGGAGTTATGATTTTAGAAGTAGAAGTAGAGAATCTTTTCTCATTTAAGGATAAAATAACTTTTGATATGGATAGTAATATTGTTAATATAAATGGAGGCTTTAATAGTGGTAAAACTAACTTATTAAAGATACTTAATTCTGTTAGTTTAATACTTAAAAACAATAATAATTACTTGAATACTTTTATGTATAATGATAAACCTAGTAGTTTTAAGATAACTTTTCTTAAAAATAACACTAAATATATTTATGGCTTTACCATTAATAAAAAACAAGTAAGTAAAGAATATTTATATTATTATGATTTTGAAGAAGAAAATATTATCTTTGAAAGAGTAAATAAAAGTTATACCTTTAATGATAAAAGATTAAAAAAACTATCTAAACTTGTTTTAGATAATAGACTCTTTTTAAGCTATGCTAAAGATGATTTGAACGAAGTATATACCTTCTTAACATCAACTATAGGGATTTGTTTAGATGTAAAAAGTCTTATTGAACCATCATTTAATCTATATAGTAGAGATACTAATAATAAGTTAAAACCTTATGTTTTAGACTTCTATAAAAAGATTAATGTTAATATTATAGATTATAATGTTAAAAGCATTATGTTAGGAAAAGAAGTTGGTTATACTACTAAATTTAAGCATAATTTAAATAATAAGAGCTATATAATAGATTATGGAGATGAATCTTCTAGTAATAGATTAGTCTTTGCCATAATACCTTTTATTTTAAAAGCCTCTGAAGAAGAGAAAGCCCTAATAATAGATGATATAGATAGTTTTTTAGATAATAGAATAATTGAAGAAATTATAAATGCTTTTGATAATAGTAAGGGACAATTAATATTTAGTACTCATACAAATAATAATTTTAATATAAAGACTATTACTTTACTTTAGATAAATTTTCGTATATAATATGCTTTATTAGAAAGAGGGGTATTTATGATTAATGGTAAAGAAAAGTTTGATTATCCTTTAGAGATCATGAAAGATAGGAAAAAGTTTATTGATAAAGAGACAAGTAAAAATGGTAATCTTTCTATTAATAGTTATAACTTGTTGTTAAAACAAATAGGTGTTGATATTTATGATAGTATAAATAATTTAAAAGAATGGAACAGTTTTACTATAAAAGGGTCTTTATATGTAAGAAGTACCTTAGGTATATTTATTCCTAGAAAAAAAGAACTTAGAAAAATGATTTTATTAGGACTAGATAGTGGTACAATAGCTTTTGATAATTATAAGAAAGTTTTAGAAGGATTAGATATTACAAATGATACAAGAAAACTTGATGATATAAAAGTTTTAATAGAACAGTTATATAATGCAGAGGTTTATACTGATAATTATGATGATTATATGAATAATTTAATGGCTAGAAATTTAACCAAATATTTAGATGGAGATTATAACTATAACTATTTAGTAGAAATGGATGAAAGAAGAGAGAAAGTTTTAGAGTTAGAAAAGAAGTATTCACTTAATAAAGAGTGATATTTTCTTACGTTTTATGCCGAAAATCACAAATAAAATGTATTTTTTTAAATAAATGTGGTATAATTAATTGTGAAATGGAGGTTTGAAATGAAATTATTAAGAGTAGTTGCAAATAATTTTAAATTGTGTGAAGATAATTTTACTATTGATTTTGTACCTAAAGCTAATAAGACTTCTGATGATAAAGAATTTGAACTTCATGAAATAGCTGAAGGATTATATACTTTTACAACAGTAGGAATAATTGGTAAAAATGCTTCTGGGAAAACAATGACTGTAGAATTGTTATCTATTATTTATGATATATTTTCTAATTTTAGAATAAAAAGTTCAATAGATATTTTTAAATATACCAATAAGCCTATAAATATAGACATTTGTTTTTATCATGATAATTATTTATATAGATATGTTACAGATTTATATAGCAATTCACTTGATGATACAATAGTTTTGTTTAAAAATCAAAAATTGTACAAAAGAGAATATCAAAAAACATATGGTTGTAATGAAAATAAATTATTTGCATATGAAAAATATCAAGAAGTTATTAATAATATAGATTTACCTGAAGACACATCAATTATTTATTCATTATTTAAAAATATTACTATGAGAGGTTTATATTGCCCAAGTGATGATTTTGCATATCGTAATTATGTTAATGCTTTTAGTCTTTATAAATTATTAAATAATAATTTAGATATAATATCATCTATTTTAAAAATGTTTGATGAACATCTTGGAACAATTGAAATGATCAATGAAAATAAATTTAAGATAGTTTACTCAGATAGAAAAACAAAAGAAGTTTCAATAAAGGAGTTGTATGCTATTTTATCTAGCGGAACTACTAAAGGTTTTTGTTTATTTACGTTTGTTGTTTTTTCACTTAAAAGTGGGTGTGATCTTATAATTGATGAGATAGAAAATCATTTTCATAAAACTCTTGTAGAGAATTTAGTTAATTTATATAAAGATAAATCAGTAAATAAGAAAAATGCTACTTTAATTTTTACTACTCATTATTGTGAACTTTTAGATTTATTTAATAGAAATGATAACATTTATATTAGTAAATACGATAAAAATATAACATTAGAAAATATGCATATGAAATATAATTTTAGACCTGAATTATCAAAAAGTAATAAATTTTATGCAAATGCCTTTGATACAAATGTTAATTATGAATCATTGATGAGTTTTAAAAAGGAATTAATGTAAATGAAATATTTAATTATGTGTGAAGGCACTAATGAAGAAACACTAATAAATTTGTTACTTGATAACAATAAATTAAAAGTTACAAGGGATGATTTGATAGGTAGAAGACCATATAATGTAAGGCAACTTAAAAATCCAGTAATTAAAACTGAATTAAAACATTATAATAACTCCGTTATTATTTATAGAATAGGTGATACTCAAAAAGATGTGTTAGTGATACCTAAAGATTTAAAGAAGATTGTTTTAAGGGAGAATATTTTTAAGTTTTGTACTAAACCTGAAATGGAAATATTACTTATAATAAATGAAAATTTAATAAATGAATTTAATAAAAGTAAAGAAAGTCCTAAGGATTTTGCTAAAAGAAATATTATATATGATGGTGTAAGATATAATCAATCTAATGTGTTTTTAGAAAATTATTATGGTGGGAAAAGAATAAATAAACTTGTCGATAATATTAAAAAATATAAACATATGAAGAAACATGATAAAGATGAATTGTATCTTGCAGATTTATTAAAATAAATTTTCTATTTACAATTAACTTTTAAATATGGTATAGTAATTTTTGAAATGACTGTGATTAAGAAGTAGTAGTAAATGATTTCTTTTTTAGAGAGTCTATGGTAGGTGGAAATAGATAAGAATAGTTTATGAATTCGTCTTAAGAGTTCCTATAACAAAATTGTAGGCGTTAATTCGCGTTAAGATTAATGAGATAGTTACAATAACTATAAATTAAGGTGGTACAGTGTTAGTTTAACACCCTTAAGTTATAGTTATTTTTTATTTTAGGAGGAAGGTTATGATTAAACGATTTATTTGGGACCTTGATGGTACTATTTTAGATGGAGATTTTTCTATAGAAGAGAAGTTATTTAAAGATAATTTAAGTGAAGAAGACTATACAAAGTTTATTGGTAAATGGTTTGGTTTACTTGGGGCTTATGAAAGAAGATATCCTAAATATGACATAAAAATGTTAAGTGGTTTTCTCAGTATAAACACAGGGGTTCATATAAGTCCAGAGTTAATAGATGAATGGGCTAATTATATGATAAATGTTAATGAATGTATACATCCTGGGGCAGTAGAAGTTCTTGATTATTTAAATGAATTAGGAATAGAGAATGTAATATATTCAAATGCATTTACTAATACTCAAGTAGGAAGGCTTAAGAAATTAGGACTAGATTCATACTTTAAAGAAATTATAGGAGCAGAAAAATATATGAAACCTAGTAAAGAAGGTTTTCTTCATGCTTGTGGTCCTTATAAACCTAGTAAATGTGTTATGATAGGAGATAATTATGATAAAGATATAGTAGGAGCGAGGAATGCAGGACTTAATACAATTTACTATAGTCCTAAAAAAGATGTAGATGTTCCTCATATAAAAAGATTAATTAAGATAAAGGAGATGTATTAATATGAATATAGAAGATATTAAAAAAGAAATTGAGAAAGATTTAGAAAGTGTTAAAGACTTAAAAGAACTTAATGAACTACACATTAAATATTTAAGTAAGAAAGGTATTATTACAGAACTTAATAGTAAGATTAAAGATGTTCCTAATGATAAGAAAAAAGAGTTCGGTATGGAAGTTAATTCACTAAGAACTTACTTTAATGAAAAGTATAATGCATTGAAAGAGAAACTTGAAACTGATGAGTTAAATAAAAAGTTAGAAAGTGAATCTATTGATATTAGTTTACCTTCTACTAAAGTTAGTATAGGTTCTCCTAATATCTTAGAGAAATTAATAGAAGAAGTAGAAGAAATCTTTATGTCTATGGGTTATGATGTAGTTGATGGACCTGAAGTTGAGGAAGATAAATATAACTTTGAGATGTTAAATATACCTAAAGGACATCCTGCAAGAGATGCTCAAGATACATTCTATATTGAAGGAGAAGAGATATTACTTAGAAGTCAAACTTCACCAGTTCAAGTTAGGACAATGTTAAAAGCGGAAGGTAAGAAACCAGTTAGAGTTATTTGTCCTGGTAAGACTTATAGAAGAGATGATGATGATGCGACTCATTCTCATCAATTTATGCAAATAGAAGGATTACTTGTAGATAAAGATATATCACTATCTGACTTAAAAGGTACTTTTGAAGTTGTATTTAAAAAGTTATTTGGTGATAGTGTTGAAGTTAGATTAAGACCAAGTTATTATCAGTTTACAGAACCATCAGTTGAAGTAGATATTAGTTGTTTTAATTGTAAAGGTGATGGTTGTAATATTTGTAAAAATACAGGATTTATTACTATCTGTGGAGCAGGAGTAGTTCATCCAGATGTTCTTAGAATGAGTGGTTTTGATCCTAGTGTTTGGAGTGGTTTTGCCTTTGGTTTTGGAGCAGAGAGAGTTGCTATGCTTAAATATGGTATTAATGACTTAAGAGTTTTCTATAATACAGACTTAAGAGAAGTTAATAATTTTGATAGAGGGGAGATTAGTAGTAATGATTAATTTAGAATGGGTAAAAGATTATATTGATATAAGTGATCAAGATTTAGAGAAGCTTGCAGTTAAAATAACAGAATCTGGTATTAATATTGAAAAAGTTATTACTAATAAAATAGATAATTTAGTAATTGGTAAAGTTGTTAGTTGTATAGACCATCCAGATAGTGACCATTTACATTTATGTCAGGTAGATATAGGTAAAGAAGAACTACAACAAATAGTTTGTGGTGCTCCTAATGTACGTGAAGGACTTAAAGTAATAGTAGCATTACCAGGTGCTGTGCTTCCAGGTGACTTTGCTATCAAATCAAGTAAGATTAGAGGAGTAGAATCTAATGGTATGATTTGTGCTTTATATGAATTAGGTCTTGAAGAGAAGACTGATGAGACTTATGCTAAAGGTATTGAAGAATTAACTGAAACTGCTCCTGTTGGAAAAGACCCTCTTGTATATTTAGGATTAGAAGATACTTTATATGAGTTAGATATTCATAAACATCGTAATAATGACTGTTACTATCATATTGGTTTTGCTTATGAAATATCTGCAATATTAAATAGAAAAGTAAAATTACCTGATTTATCTTATAAAGAAGATAAAGATAACGTTAATAATCATTTTAAACTAGAAGTTGATACACCTAAATGTCCTTATTACTTAGCAAAGATGGTTACTAATGTTGAAATTAAAGAGTCACCTGATTTTATTAAAAGAAGATTATTATCAGTAGGTATGAGACCAATAAACAATGTTGTTGATATTTCTAATTATGTTATGTTAGAGTTTGGTCAACCACTTCATTTCTTTGATAAAGACTCTCTAGGTGATAAAATATTAGTTAGAGATGCTAAAGATAATGAGTTAATTACTACTTTAGATGGTAAGGAAAGAACTTTAAAAAATAGTGATATTGTTATTAGTAATGGTAGTGACGCTATTTGTGTTGCCGGTGTTATGGGAGGACTTAATACTGAAGTAGAACCTACTACTAAAAATATCTTGATAGAAGCAGCTATCTTTGATCCTGTTAGTATTAGATATACTGCTAGTCATTTAGACCTTAGAAGTGAAGCTAGTATAAGATATGGTAAAGGATTAAGTTACGAATATACTAATATGGCCCTTGATAGAGCTTGCCACTTATTAGAAAAATATGCTAATGCAACTGTTCTTTCTGGAACTGTTATGCACGATAAACTAGATAAGACTCCTAAAGTAGTAGAATTCTATCCTATTGAAGTAGACAAAATGCTAGGACTTAAAATAGATGAAAAAGATATGAAACATGAGTTAGAAAGACTAGACTTTCCATATACTATTAAAGATGGTAAATTTACTGTAACTATTCCTAGTAGAAGACTAGATATTGACTCTAATGTTAATGATATAGCAGAAGAGATTGGTAGACTTTATGGTTATCAAAATATAAAAGGAACTCTTCCTAATATTGAAGTAAAACGTGGTGAGTATGTTGGAGATGTTAAATACCGTAAAGCTATATCTAAACGTCTTAGAAGTTTAGGACTTAATGAAGTTAAAACTTATACTTTAGTATCACCTTCAATGGCTTCTAGCTTTGATTATGAAGAAAAAGAAAGAATTACTTTACCTAATCCAATGAGTATTGATAAGAGTGTTGTTAGAACAAGTTTAATTCCATCATTAATGAATGTTTATAATTATAATAAAGCTCGTAAAGTAGAAGATATAAATATCTATGAGATCGCTAAAACTTATGATAAAGCTTATACTGAGGAATCTAAAATTGCATTCTTAATGAAAGGTAATTATATTACTAATTCTTGGAAAGGCTCTATGAAAGTAGACTTCTATCTAATGAAAGGAATAGTAGAAAGTATTCTTGATTATCTAGGCTTTAAAAACCGTTATAGTTTTGTTAAAAGTAATGTCTCAGACTTACATCCAGGAATTTCTGCAGATATTTTACTTGACCGTAAAAGAATAGGTATTATGGGTAGAGTTCATCCTAAAGTATGTAAGGATGAAGTATATGTTTGTGAGTTATCTTTAAATGCTTTAATGACTAAAGTTAAACCATTAAAATATAAAGAAGCATCAAAATATCCAACAATCGTTAAAGATGTAGCATTCATTGTTCCTAAGGCTATGCTATCAAGTGAAGTAGAGACAGTTATTAAAAAAGCAGGAGGAAGATTACTTAGTGACATTAAGGTATTCGATGTTTATGAAAAACTTGATAATAATAAAAAGTCTATTGCCTATAATCTAACATTTATGGATAGTAATAGAACATTAACTGATGAAGAAGTTATGAATGTATTTGATAATATCATTAAGAAAGTAACAACATCTTTAGATGTAGAATTAAGAGATAAGTAATAAAGTTAAAAGAATAGAAAAGAGACTAGAGGAAAAACTCTAGTTTTTTTGTGTTGAATTAAAAGAGCAAAAATAAAGATATCGTTAATTATATAGTAGACACAAGTATTTCTTCTTGTGTGAATATTAAAGAAAGGAGGGTATCTATGTGTAGAGTTGGAGACATAATTGTTGTTAAGGAATTTAAAGATAGGAATGGCACTGTTGTTCCTAAACACTCTTTTGTGGTAATCAGTGATGAGGCAGGGATAATAGAGAGTTACTCATATGATTTCATTTCTAATATTATGTGTAGTTTTCATAGTGAAAACCATAAGAAAAGAAAGTTAAAAATTAAAAGTAATCTAGAGATAGTACCTAATAAAATTAAAGGTAGAAATGTTAACAACAAAACTGGTTATATTAGGGCAGACGATTTATTCTACTTTAAGAAAGATAAAATAGAATATAAAGTAATTGGTCGTTTAAGTGATGATATGTTAGATAAGTTAATAAAATTAGTTATAAGTTTAAATGTTGAAAATAAAAATAAAGATACTATTACAAATTTATAATTTAATTTTGTTAATGGTATTTAAAAATATTGACTGCTTGTTACATTAATGATAATATATAATTGTATTAAATTCTATATGGGAGGGAATGTTATATGGCAAAGAAAAACATAACAAAGTTTCCTGAAGGCTTTTTTCAACAAAAGCGTCCAATAATTTCTGCAGGTGAAGCTGTTAAAGGACTTAAACCTTTTGAATGGGAAGGTATTATTGATTTTGATGAAGAGAAACCTAAAAAAACAAAAAATAAGTTTAAAAAAAGTAAAAAATGAAAATAAAAAAATATCTTTACATACTAGTACCATTTATGATATGATTAAAACGTATTAGATGAGGGAAACTTCATATAATATATGTAAGATGATTTTCTTTTTACGGAGATGTTCTCGCTTGTAGATGGATGCGAGTAATAAATTATTCTACACTGCAGATTATCTCGCTTGTAGATGGCCCGCGAGTAATAAATTATTCTACTAGAAAATCATATATACTGTAAAAAAGTATCTAATTTTTAATAAATTATTTACTTTTTTCTTTTGTCTATCTATACTTTAGTTAGAAAGGTAGGATTTATATGAAAGATTATTTTGGTTATAAGGATAAAGTTTGTGTAGTAACAGGAGCTAGTAGCGGTATGGGTAAGGCAACAGTAGAAATGTTAGTTGATTTAGGAGCTAGATGTTATGCAGTTGACTTAAATCCTTGTGATGTTAAGGGAATAACTGAGTTTATAAAGTGTGATTTGTCTAAAAAAGAAGAAATAGATAACTTATTTAGTAAACTTCCTGAACATATTGACTGTTTTTTTGGAGTAGCAGGATTATCAGGTTCTAAAACAGATTATATGACAACTTTTAATTGTAATTATACTGCAAACTTCTATATTACAGAAGAGTATTTAACTAAGAGAATGAGTAAGGGTGACAGTATTGTCTATGTAACTAGTACTGCAGGTCTTAATTGGAAAGAGTTTAGAAAAGAGCAAAGTAAAGTAGTAAATGCAGGTACTTGGGAAGAAGTAGAGAGGGTAGTAGAACCTCTTGCAAAAATATCTCCTTCAACTTTTGCCTATATGTATTCTAAAAGATGTTTATCAGAGTATGCATGTGAAGCATCAGTTAAACTAGGTAAACAAGGTATTAGAGTTAATAATGTAATGCCAGGCTCTACTGATACAGGCATGAAAGATGAATTTGAAAAGATGGCTGGTGGAGAAGAAGCTCTACTTGCTGAAACAGGAGTCGCTCATCGTCTTGCTACTAGTGAGGAAATGGCAGGACCTATTGTATTTTTAGGATCCAGCATGGCTAGTTTTATCTCTGGAGTAGATTTGTGTGTTGATTCTAGTGATAGTTCTCTAAAAACACTAGGTTATAAGAAAGACAGAGAAAAAGTACCTGCAACTAATAAATTTATCTTAAAAATGGCTAAGAAAATGATGGAAAAGAATAAATAAAATGTTAGGAAATTGTCCCTAACATTTTTTATCTATAAGGAAATTGCGTTTTTTTGGATGAAAATCGACAGGATAAAATAATGAAAAAAAGTTAAAAAGCCGTAGAATCTTTGATATATAAAGGTTTTATGGCTTTTTTATATAGAAAAACCATTAACTAACATAAAGCTAAATAACAAAGCATTGTTATAAAGTTTTTCTCAAAATTAAAAGTTATTGTCTTTCTTATTTTCTTTAAACTTATATTGTTATAATAAGGTTTAACTTTATTTAATATCCCTAACGTAAATTTATTTATTATCTGTAAGTTCATTAAAGCATCTTTGTTCTTTGTTGTATTTGCATCTTCTCTAAATGTAAAATCTAAATGAAAATGTAATTTATTTTCTACTGACCAATGATT
>CALVIP010000002.1 GCA_944331715.1 uncultured Bacilli bacterium | reverse complement strand
ATTTTCCTATTAAAGGAGAATTTGTTATTGTGGTAGAAGGTGCAGTTTTAGAGTTTGATTTTAATAGTATGAGTATTATAGAACATGTAGATTTTTATATAAATGATGGAAATACTAAAAATGAAGCGATTAAGTTAGTTGCAAAGGAAAGAGGTATTCCTAAGTCTATTGTCTATAAAGAATATCTTGATAAGAATGAATAAATTATTTCCCGGGAAATAAATTTGGAGGTTCGATATGGAAAATTTTGGTATGGGTAATAGGTTTAATCCGCATGCTGTAAGGGTTATATTAGATAAACAAAATTCTAAAAACACAGTTTGTTATGATGAAGATAAAAATAATGATATTTTATTAGAAAGTAATCAATTATCAAAAATTAATAATTGTTTATATGAACAAAGTAAAAAGAAAGTTTTAATAAGAGAAAATAGAAAGTATAATCAAATGGTTAAAAGACTAGGAAGGTGGTAAGGATGAAACTAATAGTTGGTCTTGGTAATAAAGGTAGAGAATATGAGAATACTAGACATAATATGGGATTTATGTTAGTAGATAGATATTTACAATATAAAAATATTACTGATAAATTTAAAGAAAAATTTAATGCTATGTATATAGAGACTACTATTAATAATGAGAAAGTTATTTTTATTAAACCAATGACTTATATGAATAATTCTGGTATTGCTGTTAGAGCCTTTCTTGACTTTTATAAATTAAACAGTGAAGATGTTTTAGTTATTAGTGATGATCTTGATTTAGATTTAGGTAAGTTTAGATTAAGAAGAAATGGAAGTAGTGGAGGACATAATGGTTTAAAGAGTATTATTTCTCATCTTGGAACTGATAACTTTAAAAGACTTAGAATAGGTATTTCTAATGATAAAGATGATGTTATTAATTATGTCTTATCTAAGTTTAGTAAGAAAGAATTAAATGAGATTGATATAATGTTTGATACCTTAGTTGATGTTTTAGACGATTATTTTGTAATGGATTTTACCTTTTTGATGAGTAAATATAATAGAAAGGGGTAATTATGAAAGTATTTGATAACTTCTTTGAGAAAATTTATGATAAAGATATCGCTCTTACAGGGATGACTGAAGAGCTTTTTGCCGTTTATGTAAATAAACTTTATGATAGTAAGAAAAATATTTTAATAGTTACTTCTAATCTAGTAGAATCTAATAGTTTATATAGAAGTATTAGTAATTATGTAGATAATGTATATTTGTTTCCAATGGATGATTTTTTAACTAGTGAAGCGATGGCTATTAGTCCTGATTTAATGGTTACTAGACTTGAGACATTAAAAGAAGTAAGTAGTGATAAGCCTTCGATAGTTATTACTAATTTAATGGGATATTTAAGATATTTACCGTTAAAAAAAGAATATTTAAAGAGTACTTTATCTTTAAAAATAAATGATGAGATTAGTCCTAAAGAATTAGTTGAAAAACTTACTAATATAGGGTATGAGAGAACTACTTTAGTTACTAAGACTGGTGAAATTGGTGTTAGAGGGTTTGTTATAGATATTTTTCCATTAGGTGAATCTAATCCTATAAGATTAGAGTTTTTTGGCGATACAATAGACTCTATTAGATACTTTGATGGTAAGAGTCAAAAGTCTTTGAGTGAAATAAATAGTGTAGATATATATCCTTATACAGAAATATTTTCTAATGATACCTTTATAGATGAAGAAAAGAGAAGTACTAAATATTTAAGTGAATATGGTGATATGACTAATATTGGTGGTTATTTAGATAATCATATTACTATTTATAAAGATAAGAGTTCAATGTTAATTAATTATAAACAGATATGTACTGATATGTTAGAGTATAGGGAAGAGAAAGATATAGACTTTAAAGGTAGTTATATGTTTGATTTTGATGATATCTATGAAAACAATGCTCTACATTATTTAACTGTAGATAATTTAGATAAGTCTTTAAAGGTTATTAATTTTAATAGTAAAGAACTTCCTTTATTTAATGATGATATAGAAGGTATTACTAAGTATATTAGAGAAAAGTTATATGCTAATTATACTGTTATTGTTTGTTTAAAAGATTATCAGTTACATAGTTTTAGAAGTAAGATATCTTTACCTGTAATGGATACAACTATGGATGAAATTTATCCTAATAAGCTTAATTTAGTTTCATTTGGATTAGATAGTGGTTTTCAATATAAAAATTATATCTTTTTAACGGGTAGAGAGTTATTTAAAAATAATGAAAAGGTTAAGAGGTATAAGACTAAGTTTAAGTATAATACTAAGATAACTGATTTAAATAAATTAGAAGTAGGAGACTATGTTGTTCATCAAGTTCATGGTATTGGTATTTATAATGGGTTAAAGACTTTAGAACAACAGGGTGTTTTGAAAGATTATATAGAAGTTTTATATCAGGGTAATGATAAGCTTTATATTCCAGTTGAGAAGATTGATATGCTTTATAAATATACTGGTAAAGAGGGTGTTCGTCCTACTATTTATAAACTTGGTGGTAAAGAGTGGGAGAAAGTAAAAACACGTGTTAAAAGTAAAGTCCAAGATATGGCTAATGACTTGTTAAGAGTGCAAGCGGAAAGAGAAAGACAAAAGGGTTTTGCTTTTTCTCATGATAATGAATTACAAAAAGAGTTTGAAGATGCATTTCCTTATGTTGCAACAAATGATCAGTTACTTGCTACTAAACAGATAAAAGAAGATATGGAGAAAGTTTCTCCTATGGATAGATTATTAGTAGGTGATGTTGGCTTTGGTAAGACAGAAGTTGCTTTTAGGGCAGCCTTTAAAGCGATTATGGATAATAAGCAAGTATTACTTTTATGTCCTACAACTATTCTTTCTAGTCAACATTATAAGAATGCTATTGAGAGATTTAAAGATTTTCCTGTTAATATTGGTCTTTTAAATAGATTTACTAGTACAAGGGAACGTAATAGAATATTAGAAGAGTTAAGAGAAGGAACAATAGATTTTGTTATTGGTACGCATAGAATACTTAGTGATGATATTAAACCTAAAGATTTGGGATTATTAATTATTGATGAAGAGCAAAGATTTGGAGTTAAACATAAAGAAAAGTTAAAACAATATAAGAGTACTGTAGACGTTTTAACTTTAACTGCTACACCTATTCCAAGAACTTTACAAATGTCTATTGCAGGTATTAGAAGTTTATCTTTAATAGAGACTCCACCACGTGATAGATATCCTATACAGACTTATGTTATTGGTTATAATAAACAACTTGTTAAAGAAGCGATTATGAAAGAGATGTCTCGTGATGGACAGGTATTTTTGTTATTTAATAATGTAGAAAATATAGAACAAGAAGTAATGGAGATAGAGAATCTTGTTCCTAGTGCTAGGGTTATTTATGCTCATGGTAGAATGGATAAGACTAAAATCGAAGATGTAATGCAACAATTTATTGACCATGAGGCAGATGTTTTAGTATGTACGACAATAATTGAGACTGGTATTGATATTCCTAATGTTAATACGTTAATTATTTTAGATGCGGATAGATTTGGTCTTGCTCAGTTATATCAGATAAGAGGTAGAGTTGGCCGTAGTAATAAAATAGCTTACTGTTACTTAATGTATCAAGAACATAAAGTATTAACAGAAACTGCTGAAAAACGTTTAAAAGTTATTAAAGAGTTTACTGAATTAGGTAGTGGTTTTTCTATTGCGACTCGTGATTTATCTATTAGAGGAGCAGGAGATATTTTAGGAAGTAAACAAGCTGGTTTTATTGATAGTGTTGGTATTGACCTTTATTTAAAGATGCTTAATGAAGAGGTTGAACGTCTTAAAGGTAATGTAGTGGAAGAAGAACAAGAGGAAGAGAGTAATAAAACATTACTTAATGTATCTACTCATATTAGTGATGACTATGTAACTGATGATGATTTGAAGATTATGATTCATAGAATGATTAATGAGATAGATAGTAAAGAGAAACTTGAAGAAGTTAGAAGTGATTTAGAAGATAGATTTGGTAAACTTAATGAAGATATTATTATCTATATGTATGAAGAGTGGTTTGAAAAACTTGTTAAACAAGTGGGTGTTACTAAAGTTAGTGAAACTAAAAATACTATTGAACTTTACTTTAATAGAGATGCTACTAGTAAGTTAAATACAGAAGATTTATTTATGAATGCATATCAGATTACTCCTATGTTTAGATTTAAGAGTAGAGAGAGTGACTTAACTATTATATTAGATATTGTTAAGTTAGAGAAGCATCCTATCTATTATTTAGTTGCCTTGTTATCTAGTATGGTGAATTAAGTTGTTTTTTTCAAATTGAATAAAATAGTGTATTATATGTGGTAAATGAAAGGAGAGAGGTTTTGTGAGAGAAAATACTTTTGATGTTCCGGCTTATAAGTTTTTTGCTTGGAAGATAAATGATGGGAGAAAATCTCATACATATGATGAGTATGAGTTATTAATTTCTAATAACAAAAGTATTATAGCTATTCCTTTTGAAAATATAGATGGATTAAAGGTTGAAGAGGTTCAGACTTTATTATCTACATCTGATATAGTTATTAGTGGGAGTTCATATTATAGTTTTAACTATGGTAACGGCAGTGTTTCTAATCATCTTGACAATGTAAATTGGTTTTATTTTGGTCCTAATTATCTTAATGAGCATAGAGAAGAAACTATTGATAAATTATTAGAAGAATTAATGGAAAGAGATTATATGTCAAAAGATGAATACACTAAAAGAATGTATAGATGTTTTTTTGAAAGATATCAAGATGGTAGTTATGAGAAAACTAAAGAAAGAGTTAAGAGATTAGAAATGCAAAGTAATAATAGATAACAATATTCTAATAGTGGGGCTTATGCTCTTTTTCTTTTGTCCTCTTGACTAAAACCTTTTATCTTCTTATACTTATTAGTAGAATTGGAGGCTATGATGGTAGTGGTTAAAGAGGATATTTTAAAACAGCATAAACAAATATTAATGACAGCAGGATTAGAACTTGCTACTAATAATACTAATTCTTTAATAGAAGATGATATTATTAATGGAGTTATAGAAGTACCACTTGAAGCGATGGATACAGTTAAACAAAGAGTTCTTAATATTGCTAAACATAATAATTTAATTTTAAATAGTGATAAATTTAATGAAGTCTTAATTAGTTATAAAGATGACTTAAAAAAAGAATTTAGAAATATTTTTAAGAAAAGAATAAAATTAATAGAAGATAATTATTCTAAGTTTGATGATGATAAACCAATGGACTTAGTTAAAAATTTAAAGAAAGATTTAGTTAAGTTTAATAAAGAAGCGAAAAAAGAAGAGAAACAAGTTCTTACTAGTCTTGTTAAAGAGAAACTTGTAAGTAATTTAGATTTAATAGTTAAAGATGATAATACTACTTTTAAGAAAGATGCTACTAAGTTTTTACAAACTACTTATGTTAAACAAATATTAGAGACTGTTGATATGAAAATATTAGTTAAAGATACGATACTTCTTAATAGCTTGAAAGAACAGATAGAAAGATTTGTTTTTACGATGGAAAATTCTCATTTATTTGATTAAGTGAGAATTTTTTTGTGTCTTTAGTTAACTGGAAATAATTACCAAGGAAAAAACTACTTCTTACGTATATAATATTATTAGATACATTATTTTTTTATAGTATAAAATTGGGCAGATAATGGAATAATACTACTGTAAAGGAAGGAGCATATATGAAAACAACAGGTGTAGTAAGAAGAGTTGATGATTTGGGAAGAATAGTTATTCCTAAAGATATTAGAAAGTCTCTTAGGATTAGAGACGGTGAGACTTTAGAGTTTTTTGTAGATAAAGAGACTATTAGTTTAAAGAAATTTTCTACTAGTGAAGATTTGAGTGAAATGGCACAGGCTTTACTTGATACTATTCATATGACTATAAGTAAAAGTATTTTTGTTACTGATAGAGATAAAGTAGTAGCAGGTACTGGTAAGTTAAAAAAAGAGTTTTATGGATTTAATATTTCTTCAAGATTAGAAGAATATTTATTTCAAACAGAGAGTTTAGTAAAAGGTACTAGTTTAGTAGAAGAGATTGTAGATAGTAAAAATAAAGGGGTGGAGTACAAATATATTCTTAGTCCAATACTTTCTGATAGTGAGACTATTGGTTTAGTTTTTATGGTTATTGAAGATAGTAAGAGTTTTACTGAAGAAGATGAACATATAATCCAGATAATTGCTAATTTTCTATCAAAATATCTTGAAGATTAATTTTTCTTGTGTTAGAATATCGTTATTAAAAGTTGTGATGGAGAGTCTTATAAATTCTAGTTATAGAGAGTTCTTGGTTGGTGGAAAAGAAACGAATGATTTTATAAGATATGGCTTCTGAACTTTCATATTGATATGTAAGTATGAACGTGCTAAGCGTTAATTAGAATAAGTGTACAAGATTTATTGTAAAGAAAGGTGGTACCACGGGTTAGCTCGTCCTTTCGTTATAATAAATCTTTTTAATTTGAGGAGGAGATATTTATGGAGAAATATTATATTACAACACCAATTTATTACCCTAGTGCTAATTTTCATATTGGGCACTGTTATACAACAATAGTAGCTGATGCTATTGCAAGGTATAAAAGAAATAAAGGTTATGATGTTTATTTTCAAACTGGTACTGATGAACATGGTTTAAAAATAGAAACAAAAGCTCATGATGCTGGTGTCAGTCCTAAAGAATATGTTGATGAAGTAGTAGAAAATGGTAAGGACTTATGGAAGGCATTGGATATTTCTTATGACTATTTTATTAGAACTACTGATGAAAATCATGTTAAAACTGTTCAAAAAATATTTACTAAACTTTATGAACAGGGAGATATTTATAAAGGAAGTTATAAGGGACTTTATTGTATTCCTTGTGAATCTTTTTGGACTAAGACACAGCTTGTAGATGGAAAATGTCCTGACTGTGGTAGAGAGGTTAAAGAAGTAGAAGAAGAAGCTTACTTTTTAAAACTTTCTAAATATCAAGATAGGTTAGTCAAATTTTTGGAGGAACATCCTGATTTTATAGAACCAGAGTCTCGTAAGAATGAGATGATTAATAACTTTATTAAACCAGGTCTTGAAGATTTATGTGTTTCTCGTACTAGTTTTAAATGGGGGATTCCTGTTCCTTTTGATGAGAAACATGTTGTTTATGTGTGGCTAGATGCTTTGACTAACTATATTACATCGCTTGGATATTTAAGTGATGATGATAGTAAGTTAAAAAAATATTGGCCTGCTGATTTACATTTAGTTGGTAAAGAAATAATTAGATTTCATACTATAGTGTGGCCTATTATCTTAATGGCTTTAGATTTACCACTTCCTAAGAAAGTTTATGGACATGGTTGGCTTGTTATAGAAGGAGCGAAGATTTCTAAATCTTTAGGTAATTATAGAGACCCTAGAGAATATATTAAATACTTTGGTGTTGATGCAGTTAGATATTTTGTTTTAAGAGAAGTTCCTTTTGGAAGTGATGGTAACTTTTCAGTTGAGGCTCTAATAGAGAGAACTAATGCTGACCTTGCAAATACTTTAGGTAATTTAGTACAACGTACTATTAGTATGGCTAATAAGTATTTTGATGGAGTTGTTACTAATAAAGAATATTATGAAGATTTAGATACTTCTCTTATAGATAAAATAAATAGTTTAGATGAAGAGATTAGTAAAGATATAGATAATCTTGAGATATCTAATGCTTTAAATAAAATATTTGAAGTATTAAGAGCTAGTAATAAGTATATTGATGAAACTACACCTTGGATTCTTGCTAAAGATGATGCTAGTAAAGATAGATTAGAGACAGTTTTATATAATTTACTTGAGTCTATTAGAGTATGTTCTATTAATTTATCTTTTGCAATACCTTCTACATCTAAAGAGATTTTAAGACAGATTAATAATACTAGAGAAGAAAATAGTTATCTAAAAGATAATAAATATGAAGTAGGAACTCCTAGTGTATTATTTCAAAGAATAGATAAAGATAAGTTATTAAAAGAACATGATTTGTAAAATTTTGGTGTAAACTAAAAAATAATTAGGGTGATTTTTAAAATTATCCTAATTTTTATGTTATAGTTTAAGGGTAGTGGCCGTAGTAACAAGTAGTATTTGAAGTCGTAAGAAAGGATAGAGTTATGACTAAGAAACGAAAGTTAGAAATTGAGGTAGTGGCAGTTGCAGTACTTTATGGAGTTTTAGTTGTAATGGTTATTATAGGGCATAATATATTAGATATCGGTTATTTAATTGTATTAACAATTTATTTAATAAGATTGTTTTTATGTCGAAGAAAAAAGAATAAGTCTTGTAAATAGTAAAATACTGTTTAGAAGATTCTTTTTTTGATATAATGCTTTTAGGAAGCGGTGATTTTTATGTATATAGATACACATTGTCATTTAAGTAGGGAAGATTATGATGATATAGATAAAGTTATAGAAGAGAATAAGAATGCTTTGGTAGAAAAAATTGTTGTATCAGGTTGTAGTAGGGAAAGTATAGAAGAAGTAATGGATTTAAAAGATAGGTATGATATGGTTTATGTTACGATAGGATATCATCCAGAATATGCTGATACTGTTAGTCAATCTGATTTAGACTATTTAAAGAGTTTATTAGGCGAGAAAAAAGTTGTTGGTATTGGGGAGATAGGACTTGATTATCACTATACTAAAGATAATAAAGATAAACAGATATGGTTATTTGAAGAACAATTAAAAATTGCTGAAGAGTTTAATCTTCCTGTTGTAATACATTCTAGAGATGCAACTATGGATACTATTAATACTTTAAAGAAATATAAAGTAAAAGGAATAATACACTGTTTTAGTGGAAGTTTAGAGACTGCTAATATTTATATTAGTATGGGATTCTTATTAGGAATAGGTGGAGTTGTTACTTTTAAAAACTCTAAATTAAAAGATGTAGTTAAAGAAGTACCATTAGAATCTATTGTACTTGAGACTGATAGTCCTTATCTTACTCCTGTTCCCTTTAGAGGAAAAATTAATTCTTCTAAGTATTTAGAGTTTATTGCTAACTTTATTGCTGATATAAAAAATATTAGTGTAGATGAATTAGCAGAAATTACCAGTAGAAATGCTTCAAGTTTATTTGACTTTGATAGATAATAATGCTAGTATTATCTTAAGTAGAAAATGAGGTAAAAAGATGGGTAAAAGATTTTTAAGATATTTTAGTTTTGTAATTATTGTCTTTGCTCTAGCTTTTGTTATATTATCTGGTAATAATAAGACTGTAGTAATGACTTCTAATATAAATAGTGTAAAGAGTTTACAAGCAGTTCATATTGTTAATAAGTATAATTCTATTAAAGAGATGGAGAAAGCTAAAGAACCTACTTTATATGATAGTTTTTATGATGCAATTAGTGTTGCTAGTAGTAGTCCAGTAGCTTTTATGGGAACTCTTACTGCTTATGGACCTGACTGTCCTGGTTGTACTGGTAATAGTGCTTGTCCACCTCGTCAGAATTTTAAAAATGGTAATATTTATTTTGAAGATCAAGTATACGGAAAAGTTAGAGTAGTCGCTGCAGATAGATCTATTCCATGTGGTAGTATTGTTAGGATAAGTGGAATTAATATATATAGTGAACCTATTCTTGCTATTGTTATGGATAGAGGTGGAGCGGTTACAGGTAACCACATGGATTTATTATTTACAAGTCAATCTAACTTGGAAGGTTTTGCTACTAGCCATAATATAAAATTTGAACTTATACGATATGGTTGGTAAATTATATGTAAAATCATTTAAAAAGTAGTTGCGTTTAATATTTTAATTTGCTATAGTTATTATAGAAGGAGGTTAGATACAAGATGAAAGAGGATAATAATTCTAAACAAGTGTTATTATCAGTATTAGGAGTAGCAATTTTAGTTGTAGCAGTTGTAGGAGTTTCGTTTGCAGCATTCACATTTAGTCAGACAGGTGTTAAAACTAATACTATTACTACTGGTACTATTAATATGTCATATAGTGAGCCAGAAAATGGTATTACTTTGACTAATGCAATGCCTATGAGTGATGATACTGGTAAGGCTTTAAGTGGTCCTAATGAGACTTTTGATTTTACTGTTACTGCTACTATTAATGGTAGTGGTACTACAACTATTAATTATGCTATTACTGCTGTAACTGAACCAGGTACTACTTTAAATGATGATTATGTTAAAGTATATTTAACTAACATGGCTGGTGATACTGATAGCCAGATTTTAGCACCTACTGTTGTTAGCTCTTTACCTAAAACTTCTAGTGATGCTTCTGGTGCTCCTGATGGTCAATTTATACTAGATGATGGTACATTTACTACTAATGCTACAAATGAATATCGTCTAAGAATGTGGGTTGCTGATAATTATGCAGTAACTGGTTCTTCTGAGACTTATACATTAAGAGTTAATGTATATGGTGCTGCAGATGCTCAATAGATGAGTACGTATTATAAAAAAGTGTCTAATCTCTGGCACTTTTTCTTTTTGTATAATTTTATTTGCCTGAAACCTCTTTTATATGTTATATTATATATAATATGGAGGCTTAAATATGGAGAAAAACTTTTCAAAGGAAATTATATTTTCTATACTAGGGATATTTATTTTAGTTGTTTTAGTTATTGCTGTATCATTTGCAGCATTTACTTTTAGTCAAACTGGTGAGAAAATAAATACTATTACTACTGGTACTATTAATTTGTCTTATAGTGAGTCTTTAAATGGTATTAATTTAGTTAATGCTTTACCTATATCTGATGAACAAGGAAAAGGGTTAATTGGTACTAATAATGTTTTTGATTTTACAGTTGAAAGTACTATTAATGGTAGTGGTGATGTTACTATTAATTATGGAATAACTGCTGTTTCTTCTAATAGTACTGTTGATAATTCTGCAATAAAAATCTATTTAACTAATATGGACAATGATGCAGATAGTGGAATTATTGCTCCTACAAAAATATCTAATTTAAGTACAACTACTGGTAGTGAAGCTTATAATGCTCCAAGTGGTGAATTTATTCTTTTAAATGGTACTATGAATACTTCAACTTCTCATAAATATCGTCTAAGAATGTGGGTTGCAGATGATTATACAGAGCCTTCTGGTGGTACTTATACTTTGAAAGTGAATGTATATGGAGCGGCTGCTGCTTTATAGTAAATATTTTTTAATTGGATTAGGAGGGATATTATGAGTGAAGATAAAAATAATTCTAAATCAAAATTATTAATAATAATTGCTGTTATACTTTTAATTATTGCAGTGATTGGAGTAAGTTATGCAGCGATATTTTATTCTAAAGTTGGAGAAGAGGTTAATAATGTATCAACTGGTACTATAGTAATGAGCTATAATGAAAATAATAATGGTATATATATAACTAATGCTTCTCCTATGTCTGATGAAGTTGGTAGATCTTTAACAGATGAAAACCAGTATTTTGATTTTACTATTAGTGCAACTATGAGTGGTAGTACAAATGTTGATTATGTGATATCAGCTTCTAAGGATAGTTCTAGTACTTTAGAAGATAGTGCCATTAAAGTTTATTTAACTAGTCTTGATGGTAATAAAGAAAATCAAGTTGTTGCACCTGTTAAAGTTTCCTCTTTAAAATCTACTAATAGTATTTCTTATGCACCAAATAATCAATATGTTATTTTAGAAAGTAATTTTAGAAATAGTGAAAGTATTAATTATCGTTTAAGAATGTGGATTTCAGATGATTATTTTCTTCCTGACATTAGTCAAGCTTACATGATTAGAATAAATGTTTATGCTAATATGTCAGTTTAAGTGTAGTTACCTACACTTTTTCTTTACCAAAAAAAATTAGTGTGTTACAATTATCTTATGATAGAGGGTGTAAAATAATGAATAATCAAATTTATGATAATGAAGTTATAAAAAAAGAGTCTAATAATAAAATATTTGTAATTATTATTTGCCTTTTAATATTTATTCTTATGGTTATAGGTGTTTCTATGGCAACTTTTACTTATACTAAAGAGAAAGATAGTGTTAATACTATTAGTACAGGTAATGTTTCATTAAATTATACTGAAAATACTAATGGTATTGATATTACTAATGCTTATCCTATTTCTGATGATGTTGGGAGAACTTTAACTTTAGAAAATCAATATTTTGATTTTTCTATTAATGCTTCTATTCAAGGCGATGTAGTTGCTGATTATGAGATTTCAGCAGAAAAACTTGAGACTTCTACTCTTAGTAATGATGAAGTAAAATTATACTTAGAAAAAGAAGTTAATAATTCTTATGAAGAGGTTATGGCACCTAAACATTTTACTCCTCTTAGTGAAAGTACTGATTTAGGGACTGTGGCTGGGACTATGTTATTAGATAGTGGTTCTGTTGATAAAACTAGTTCTATTAATTATCGTTTGAGAATGTGGGTAGATGCTAATACTATTGTTGGTGAATTAGAAAAGAATTTTGGAGTTAGAGTATCTGTAAAAGCTAAAATTGATTTATCTAAATAAATTTTGGCTTAATCTTTTTGTTTGTATTATTGGGAATATTAAGTGGGTGATAACTTGATGAAAAATAATTATAGAGAATGGTTGACTACGGCAAAAAAGATATTTCATTTTATAGCAACTGTTTTAATGTATTCTATATGTTTGATAATGATTATTGTTTTTTTAGCTTTTGTAGTTAATTTTATAGATAAACAATATAATCTGAAATCTGGACAAAATAAAAAGAATCTTTTTTCTGCATATACAATTGTAAGTCCTTCAATGGTTCCTGCTATAAATGTTTTAGATGTAGTAGTTACTGTCAGAGTTGATAGTCCAGAAGATTTGAAAAAAGGTGATATTATTACATTTGATTCTACTGACTATAGATATTCAGGGGTTACTGTTACACATAGAATTTTGGATATAGAAAAAACTACGAGTGGGGAATATTTATTTACAACTAAAGGAGACAATAATAATACAGAAGATTCTTCTAGAATTAATTTTAATGCTATATACGGCAAAGTATTGTTTGTAATTCCTAAAATAGGTTATATTCAATATTATCTTAGTTCTATTTTAGGTTGGGTTGCAATCGTTATTGCACCTGCTGTTATGATTATTGGTTATGATATATATAAATTAGTTAAGACGATTAGATCTTCTGATAAAAAAGAAAATGATAATAAAAATGATAATAAAGATAAAAAGATTAAGTTTATAAAAAGAGAAGGAAGGTTTAAAAAATGAAAAGAGTAATTTTGTTAGTTTTAGTGGGAGTAGCTTTATTTGCTTTTATATTTGCTACATCTATGTTATGGTATAGATTCTTTTATAATGATAATGTATCTGGAACAAATAATGTAAGTTCGGTTACAATACAGCTTGATGATCAAAATAATGTTATAGATGAAAGTGGTTTGATACCATTAGATGATGATAGTGCTAGAACTTTGACCCCTTATGAATTTAGCGTTAAAAATAATGGTGATAATAATTATGCTTATAACGTTTTGTTAGAAGATAGTATTATTAGTGATGATATTACATATTCAAGTAAGGAATTACTTTCAAGAAGTCAGTTGCGATATCAATTAATTTTAAATGGTAAAGAAATAAAAACTGGTGATTTAGATGATATTAAAAATAATGTTTTAGATGCTAGAGTTATTTCATCTTCTCAAACTAATAATTATCAGTTAAGAATTTATGTGTCTGAGGAATCTCAAGATACTGATTGGCAAAATAAATATTATCATTTTGATATCAATGTACAAGCGGAGGAATAGTTATGAAGAAATTATTATTAGAGTATGCAAATACATTTGCTTATACAATTACAGGTCTTGTTTTTGGATGCGCTTTCTTTCTACTTTTTATTAATTTTTATCATATGCAGGAGTTGAGTGAAACTGTTGATATTAGTGCTTATAATGATACTAATAAAGTTAGTGTTGAAAGCAAACTTCAAACTATCAAGGATAATATAGGTGTTTATAATCAATCTACTTATAGAGGTTCTCTTAATATTTATGGTCTTAATAATGTGCAAGCAAGAATGCAAAATTGTGTTGATATGATTGAAAGTGAAGATATGATGAAATATTTTGAACTTGATGAGCTTGGAATTAAAGATAGTTATAATTTTGTAGTAGATTATAAAAACAATATACTTAATGATTGCTTAGTAATGCAAATTATATCAATGTTGAATACTGATACAGTACAGTCTTTAACTAATTATAATGTTATTTTTCCATTTGTTGAAGTCAATGTTAATAATTTGTTAGATTCTGTTGATTATGTTCAAAACAATATAGAAAATTCTGATCATTATTACTTTACTACTGATTCTAATAAAAATAATTTTTTTGATCTTGTTGAGGATAGTTATTCTACTACAATGGATAGTTATCAAGATACGTTAGATTTACTTGTTGAAATATCAGTTTGGTATAGAAGTATAGTGTTAGGAGGTTAGAATTATGAAAAAGATATTTAATGGGTTGTTTTATGGACTTAAATTTCTTCTATTAATTGCTGCATTTGCTTTAGCTTTATTTATCTTTATTAGAATGAATATGAGACTTAACAAAGATATAATTAGTGTATTACCTCAGTTTGTTCCATTTTTACTTTTGTTAATTTTATTTATAATAAATATGATTTTTAGACAGGAAGGCGTTACTAAATGTTTATTTTATAACCTTACTTGTTGCTTAGTACTTACTACTATTGTACTTGTTTCTTTAAGAGCAATATTAGATACTAATATGGTTTTAAATGGTAAGTATGGATATGGTATAGATTTTAACTTTTATGATAATTTACTTGCTTACATTGATATAATGTTATACGGTTTAGTTTTATCAAATATTTTATTTATGTTTAAGGAAAAAGTTAAACTAAAAAGTGATATTAATAATGAGTCTAAGAATCTTAAGAATGCTTAGACTTTTTCTTTACAAAATTTTAAAGTACTAATATAATTTTTAGTATGAAAGAAAGTGATATTATGGACGATTTTAAATTTAAGAAAAAGTTTGGACAAAATTTTTTACAGAATAAAGCTATTATTGATAAAATTGCTAAAGTTGCTTTAGTTAAACCAGGGTCTTTAATTATAGAAGTAGGTCCTGGTAGTGGTAATTTAACTGTTGCTTTAGCAGAACTATATAAAGATAGTAATATTTTGGCTTATGAAGTAGATAATAGTTTAGAAGATATTCTTTCTGTTAGACTTAAGGATTATAATAATGTAAAGGTCTTATTTTCTGATTTTCTTAAGGCAGATATTGCTTTAGATGTGAGGGAATATTCTTATAATAATATTTATTTTGTTAGTAATGTACCATACTATATAACTACTCCTATACTTTTTAAATTAATTGATAGTAATTTAGCTTTTGAAAAAATTGTAATGATGGTTCAAAAAGAGGTTGGGGATAGATTTTGTAGTAAAGTATCTACAAAAGATTATGGGGCTCTTACTGTTATTCTTAATTATTTTTTTGATGTGAGAAAAGAATTTATTGTTGATAGGAATCAGTTTTATCCTAGACCTAATGTAGATAGTGTTGTTGTGTCTTTTAGTAGAAAAGAGAAACTTGAAGAGTTAGTAGATAAAGACTTTTTTATAAAGCTTGTTCATGATAGTTTTCAGTTTAGGAGAAAGACTTTGAGAAATAATTTAAAAAAATATAATTTAGAACTTTTAGAGAGTGTTTTAAATAAATATGGATATGATTTGAGTGTGAGAGCTGAGGCTTTAGATTATAAAATATTTGTTGAGATGGCTAATACTTTGTATAAATCATAATTATTTCTTTTAAACATATAATTTAATGGGTGAATTTTATGTTTAAAATAGGTGATGTTGTAACTAGGAATTCTTATAATAACGATATAATATTTACAATTATTGATATTAAAGATGATATAGCTTACTTAAAAGGAATAGATGTTAGACTTTATGCTGATAGTAGTTTAGATGATTTAGAAAAAGCTTTAGTTAATTCTGATAATAATAAAGACCGTAATGATGCTTTAAAGATTAAAGATATGTTAAATTTAGATAGAAGTGAATACTTTTATTTACCAGGGAAGATTTTACATATTGATGGAGATAAAGATTACTTGAAAAGATGTATAGATTTTTATAAAGATATGCATTTAGAAGCTTATGGTGTTAATTTAGATGAAGAAAGATTTGAAAGAGATATTACTTCTTGTTTAAATGAGTATAAACCAGATATTTTAGTTATTACAGGACATGATTCTTTTAAGAAAAATAAGGATAAGAATAATTTGTCTAGTTATCAGAATTCAAATAATTTTGTTAAGGCAACTGTTAAAGCTAGAGAATATGAGAGAAATCAAGATAAACTTATTATTATTTCGGGAGCTTGTCAGTCTTTTTATGAAGATTTAATTAAAGCTGGTGCTAACTTTGCTTCTAGTCCTAAGAGGATTAATATTCATGCACTGGATCCTGCTATAATTGCAAGTGCTGTAGCATTATCTCCTAAGAATAAAGAAATTGATTTAATAAGTCTATTAGATAAAACACATTACGGTAGTGATGGTATTGGTGGTATTATTACTAATGGTGTTATGTATGTGGGGTATCCTAGATGAATGTTGATAAAGTAAGAGATGAGGTTAAGTCTCAAGAGGGAAAGATACTTCATTTTAAATTTAATGGTAGTAGAAATCAAATAGTAGAATTTGATGGGGAAATAATAGAGACATATCACTCTATATTTGTAGTTAAATTAGTCGATGATAATAATATTAAATCTTTTTCATATAGTGATTTAATTACTTCTAGTTTAGAGATACTTAAATAGATGCATATATTAGTAAAGTAATTGACAATGTTTTAAAAATATCTTGCAAAAGTTAGTTAACTGGTATAGAATTGACTTATAAGACTTAGTATTAGGAGGTTACATATGAAAATTACATCTGTAAATGTACGTAAAATTGAAAAAGAAGGAAGTCGTATGAAAGGTATTGCGTCTGTATTGCTAGATGATTCTTTTGCTGTTCATGATATTAGAATCATTGAAGGTGATAATGGACTTTTTATTGCTATGCCTAGTAGAAAGACTCAAGCTGGAGGATATCGTGATATTGCACATCCAATTAATCCTGAAGTTAGAGCAATGTTTCAAGATAAAATTATTGAAGCATATAATAACATTAAAGATGAAGATACTAAAGAAGATTAATTCTTCTTTTTTTCATATTTAATTTTCTTTTGCATATCATTTATTAGGTGATGATATGGAAAGTAAGGAAGCAATTATTAATAATTATAATCATAGTATTACTATTACAGAAAGAAAGAACTTACTTATTACTGGAGTTAAGAAAATAGAGAACTTTGATAGTGAAGAGTTTTTGCTTGAAACAGTTATGGGATTTTTAGTTGTTAAAGGTGAAGATTTGGAACTTGTTAAATTAGATACTTTAGCAGGTAATGTTTCTATTAAAGGCTTAATAAAAGGTTTTTCTTATATGGATGAAAATAATGGTAAAAAAGAAAAAGACGGTTCTAGTGTCTTTAATAGATTGTTTAGATGATGAATTTATCTGAACAAGTAGTGGCTTTAATATTCTCTTTTATATATGGTGGCGTTTTATCAGTCTTATATAATTTTAATTATAATATTCTTTTTTATAAAAATAGAGTTGTTAAGATTATATTTAATATTTTATTTATTTTAGATTTAGTACTTATTTATTTTCTTGTTATGAGAAAAATAAATAATGCTATTATTCATCCATATTTCTATTTGTTTATAATATTTGGCTTTTCCTTGTTCTTTGATTTTAGTAAGAGGTTTAGAAAACTATTAAAGATGCCAGAAGTCAAGAAAAAAATTAAAAAAGATGCCCAAAAGTGTAAAAAGTAACTAGTTAATATTGAACTAGTTTTTTTATGATATTATAATATATTTTAGGAAAGTGGGTGAAAATTTAATGGCTAAGAGAAGAAAAAAGAAAAAATTAGGTCCAGTACTATTACTTTGTGTTTCTTTTGCTGTTATTATTTTTACTACGTTTACAATTTTTAGATATTGGACTATGATATATAGTAAATATCAAGAAAAAGGAGAGTTGAAGAAAGAACTTGCTTCCCTTAAAGATAAAGAAGAAGAGTTAGAGTCTGATGTTAATAAGCTTCAAGATTCTGATTATGTTGCAAGATATGCTAGAGAAAAATATTATTATTCTAAAGATGGAGAATTAATATTAAAAATACCTGAAGATGATGAAGAGGAAAGTGATTAGTAGGTAATGAATATTGAGAGTTTATATAAAGATATTAAAGTTAAAGAAGGAGACTTTTTAGTCTTTGCTTGTAGTTATGGGCCTGATTCTATGGCTTTATTTAAGACACTTTTAGAATATAGGAAGTGTCATGATGTTGTTTTAGTTTGTGCTCATGTTAATCATGATAAAAGACGTGAGAGTGCTAAGGAGAAAGAAGATTTAGAAGGGTTTTGTAAAAAGAATAATGTAATCTTCGAATATATGAAGATAAATGGTTATGGTGATGATAACTTTCATAATGAAGCGAGAAATATTAGATATCAGTTTTTTGATGATGTAGTTAAGAAATATAATGCTAGATACCTTTTTACTGCACATCATGGTGATGACTTGCTGGAAACAATACTTATGAGAATTGCTAGAGGTTCTACTTTAAGAGGATATAGTGGCTTTAAAAAATTAGTAAAAATGGATGGGTATTACATTTATAGACCTTTTATTGGTTTAACTAAAGATGAACTTTTAGATTATTGTCATAAGAATAAAATACCTTATGCAGTTGATAAGAGTAATTTTAGTAGTGTTTATACGAGAAATAGATATCGTAAGGAAGTATTACCTTTTTTAAAAAGTGAAGATAAAGATATTCATAAGAAGTATTTAAAGTTTAGTAATGTGTTAAATGAAGCGGATTTATTTATAGAAGAGGAAGCTAGTAAAGCGATTAATAGGGTAGTTAAAGATAATAAACTTTATATAGATAGATACTTAGAGATTAATAAATTCTTAAAGAGAATTATCTTAGAGAAGTTTATATCTAGTTTTTATCAAGATGATTTAATGTTAATAAATGATAAACATTTAGATTTAATAGAAAGTCTTATTAATAGTAAAAAAAGTAATGCTAAGGTTAATCTTCCTAATGATGTGGAAGTAGTAAAGAGTTATAATACCTTATCTATTAGAAGAAATCCTACTTTACTTAGTAGTTATGAAATTGAAATTACTAAAGATGTAATGCTTCCTAATGGTCATAAATTAGAATTATTAGATTCTGTTAAAGGAAATAGTAATAATATAATTAAACTATCTAGTAAGGAAGTAACTTTACCTTTAATAGTTAGAACTAGAAAGCTTGGAGATGTTATGGCTATTAAAGGAGGAGGACATAAAAAAATAAAAGATATCTTTATAGATAGTAAGATTCCTGCTTCAGATAGAGACTTATGGCCTATAGTTGTTGATAGCCGTGGACATGTAGTTTTTGTGCCAGGTTTAAAAAAATCTAAATTTGATAAGACTAATAGTGAATTTTATGATATAATACTGAGATATGAGTAGAAAAAGGAGAGATTTTTGTGAATGTAAATAAAAAAGTAGTTAAAAAAGGTTTACTTCCATATGTCTTTTTACTTCTAGTAATGCTTGGAGTTATTTACTTTGTTAGTGTTGCTAATCAGAAAGTTAATGTTTTAACTTATGATGAGTTTATGAGTAGTTTAGAAGATAAGGAAGTAAGTGAAATTACAGTAACTCCTCGTGATAGAGCGAAAATTTATGAGATTACTGGTAAATTAGATGATTATCAGGAGAATGAAACTTTCTTTGTTAGAGTTCCTCTATCTGATCAAGTAATGAAAAAGTTAGTGGAAGCTAGTGAAGTTGATGATTTTGAATTTACTAGTACTGCTGATCCAGAGTCTAGTACATTATTACTTGTTTTAGTTAATATTTTACCTATAGCAATACTTGGATTTGTTTGTTTTTGGTTTTTAACTAAACAAATGGGTGGAGGTAAGAATTCTCTTGACTTTGGAAAGAGTAAAGCTAAGTTATCTAGCGAGAAAAATAAAGTTACATTTAAAGATGTAGCAGGACTTAATGAAGAGAAAGAAGAAGTTAAGGAATTAATTGATTTCTTAAAGAATCCTAAGAAGTTCCAAAAGTTAGGTGCTAGAATTCCTAAGGGAGTACTTTTATATGGTCCTCCAGGAACTGGTAAAACATTACTTGCTCGTGCTGTTGCAGGTGAAGCGAATGTTCCATTCTATTATATTAGTGGATCTGATTTTGTTGAGTTATTCGTAGGTGTTGGTGCAAGTCGTGTTCGTGATATGTTCCAACAAGCGAAAAGAACTGCTCCTTGTCTTATCTTTATAGATGAGATAGATGCTGTAGGACGTCAAAGAGGTACTGGAATTGGTGGTGGACATGATGAGAGAGAACAAACATTAAACCAATTACTTACTGAAATGGATGGTTTTGGTGAAAATGAAGGTATCATTATTATCGCTGCTACTAATAGACCTGATGTATTAGATCCAGCTTTACTTCGTCCGGGTAGATTTGATAGACAAGTTACTGTTAATTTACCAGATGTTAAAGGACGTGAAGAAATACTTAAAGTACATGCGCGTAATAAAGTGTTAGCGCCTTCTGTTAATATTCCTGCTCTTGCTAAGAGAACTCCAGGATATTCTGGTGCTGACCTTGAAAACTTACTTAATGAGGCAGCACTTCTAGCTGTTAGACGTAATAAAGATGCTATTACTATGAGTGAAATTGATGAAGCAAGTGATAGAGTATTAATGGGACCTGCTAAGACTAGTGCTAAAAGAAGTGAAAATGACCGTAAGTTAGTTGCATATCATGAGTCTGGACATGCTGTTGTTGGTATTAAGTTAAAAGGTGCTAATGATGTTCAAAAAGTTACTATTATTCCACGTGGTTCTGCTGGTGGATATAATATGATGATTCCTAGTGAAGAGAAGATATGTCGTACTAAGACTGATTTACTAGAAGAAATTACAGGTTTACTTGCAGGACGTGTTAGTGAAGAGATTGTATTTGGTGAAGTTACAACTGGTGCACAAAATGACTTTGAGAAAGCTACTAAGATAGCAAGAGCTATGGTTACTGAATATGGTATGAGTGATTTAGGACCTATGCAATTAGAAGAAAGAGAAGGTAGTGCTTTCTTAGGTAGAGATTATGCTAAGACTCGTAACTTCTCTAATGAAGTAGCTCATGAAATAGATCAAGAAATGAGAAAAATTATTGATAAGTGCTATGATGAAGCTACTAAAATAATTAAAGAAAATAGATATTTACTTGATTTACTTGCTAAGACATTATTAGAGTATGAGACTTTAACTAAAGAACAAATTGATTACTTAGTAGAACATGGTGAGATGCCTTCTGAAGAAGAGGAAACTAACTATGAGAAAATGAGTTTAACTAAGTTAAAAGAACTTGCTAAAGAAAAAGGTGTTAAAGGTTACTCTAAGATGAATAAAGCTGAACTTATAAAAGAACTTGAAAAATAGTTCTTTTTTCTGTATTATAAAATCAGTTATTCACAAAGCCAGTGGAAAAAGATGGAGGAAGTTATGAAAGCTAGGAAAGCAGTGGAAAAAGAAATAGGAGAATTTAGAAAATTTATTAGTAGAGGTGCTGTTTTAGATATGGCTATTGGTGTTATTATTGGTAGTGCCTTTTCTAAAATAGTTAGTAGTTTAGTAGATGATATATTTATGCCTTTACTTGGTGTTATATTAGGTGGACTTGACTTTAGTGGGTTATCTATTAAGATAGGTGATGCTTCTATTATGTATGGTTCTTTTATACAGAGTATTGTAGACTTTTTAATCATTGTTATTTGTATCTTTGTAATGGTTAAGATAGTTACTAATATTAGAGATAGAGCAGATAAGAAGTTAGGAATAGAACATAAAAAAGAAGAGAGGAAGAAAGATGAACAAGTAGTTTTACTTGAGGAGATTAGAGATTTGCTAAAAGAAAATAAAAAAGTTGGAGGAAATAGATAATGGAATTATATGAATTTAGTGAAGATAGAAAGAAAATATTAGTTTATGAATTAGAAGCAATAAAAGAAGAGGTAAAGAAATATAAAGAAGAACATTTAAGAAGAAGGTTTTATGATTTAGAAACTGTTAATAAAGATTTAATTGACTGTTTGTTAAATGGTAGGGCAATATATGAGTGGAGATTAAAATGTAAAAATAAAGATTTGCGTGCTAATTTAATAACTAGTAGTAGTGAAACTGAATATCAAAAAATAGTTAGAGATAGTTTATTAAGAAAGTATTATAATAGTGAATGTTTGGATTTTAATGTAACACTGGTGAATAAGACTAATGCTAAATTAGATGCATTTAGTCCATATGCATTGTTACCACTTGGTAATTATGAAAGTGTTTATTCTCATACTGATGATATTGATTGGTATAGATTTCCTAACTTATTAGTTTTGCATAATAAAGATTTGGTAGGATTGCATTTTTTAGAGCAAGGTAATTATAAAGGTATTGCTTTAGATAATATAGTTAGTAGAGAAACACCATTTTATCTTTTTGATTTAGAATTTAAAAATGAATATAACTGTTCTGTGGAAGTTTTGGATTTACCTGTTATGAAGGAAGCAAAGGAAAATATAGAGTATAGTTCAAAAGTATTAACTTTATATCGCAATAGTGTTAAAAAATAATAGTATCTAATTCGTGAAAAATGCTTGTATCAAAATTGTCTTTAGTATATAATATGCTTAAGGGAACTTCAACAGTTGAGTGTCTACCTCCTTGAAAGGAGGTTTGATAGATATGAATAAACGTATCTTTGTATTAAAAGTACTTAAACATATTTCTATCATTTTATCTCTAGTTATCATATTGATAATAGTAATAAAAAAATGACACTTAATTCATCTAATGAATTAAATGTCTTCCTACAATAATATTTTGGGGTAGGCATTCAACAATGCAGAGTTGAACGTTCCCTTAATAGTTTATGTAAATTTCTTTTACATATTCATAGTAACATAAAAGTTTATATTTTGCAAGTGTTGGGTGATTTTATGTGGAAAATAGGTAATGTTGAAATAGAAAATAGAGTTGTTCTTGCTCCTATGGCAGGTATTTGTAATAGTGCATATCGTAAAATAGTTAAAGAAATGGGTTGTGGTCTTATTTATGCAGAAATGGTTAGTGATAAGGCAATATGTTATGATAATAAGAAAACTATTGATATGCTTCATATGGAAGATGTTGAACGTCCTATTGCTCAACAAATATTTGGTAGTGATGTAGATAGCTTTGTAGAGGCAGCTAAGTATATAGAGAAAAATATGAAGCCTGATATTATTGATATTAATATGGGGTGTCCTGTTCCTAAAGTTGCTTTAAGAGCACAGGCAGGAAGTGCTTTACTTAAAGATCCTAGTAAGGTAAAAGAAATAGTCAGTGCTGTGGTAAAGTCAGTTAATTGTCCTGTTACTGTTAAAATACGTAGTGGATGGGATGTTAATCATATAAATGCAGTTGAGATAGCTAAAACTTGTGAGGAAGCAGGTGCTAGTGCTATCTGTATACATGGTAGAACTAGAAGCCAAGGTTATTCTGGTAAAGCTGATTGGAATATAATTCGTGATGTCAAAAATAGTGTTAAAATTCCAGTAATTGGTAATGGTGATGTTACTAGTCCAGAGAAAGCTAAGGAGATGCTAGACTTTACAGGGTGTGATGCTGTAATGATAGGTAGAGCTCTTTTAGGTAATCCTTGGCTTATTAGGAATACAGTTCTTTACTTAGAAGGTAGGCCTTATACACAACCTACAACTATCGATAAAATAGATATGTGCATAAAGCATTTAAAGATGTTAGCAGATTTAAAAAGTGAGAAGCAAGCAGTTTTAGAAATAAGAAGTCATGTGGGTTGGTATTTAAAGGGTGTTCAAGGAAGTAATGAAATTAAAAATAAAATTTATAAAATGACTAAAATATGTGATATACTACAAGTATTAGAAAAGTTTAAGGAGGAAGTCTATGAAGAAGAAAAATGTTTATGATAAAATTAAAGATGAAGAGAAAAAAATGCAGGAAGAAAATAAAGTTAAAAAGAGTCCTGATATTAAAGCGATGTTTAGTCAAAGAGTACTTGCATTTTTGATAGATTTATTACTTCTTAGTATAATTTGTTCATTAATTACAATGTTTGTTCCAGTCAATGATACTGCTACTAAACTTTATGATGAGCAAAATAGAGTTTTAGAAGGTTATGTTGAAGGTACTGTTTCTATGGAAGAGTATGTTAATCAAATGGTAGATTTAGGTTATGATATATCTAAACAGACTGTTATTATATCTATAGTTGGTGTTGTTATAAGTTTACTTTACTATGTTGTTTATCCATGTTATAATAATGGGCAGACTTTTGGTAAGAAGTTAATGAAAATTAAAATTAAGAAGACTAATGATAAAGAACTTTCTATGAATGATTTACTTATTAGAAGTATGATTAATAATAGTATTTTAGTTAATATTATTACAATTGCTTTAGTGCTTTTCTTAAGTAAAGATTTATATTTAAATATGAGTAGCTTACTTAGTGTTATTCAGTATTTAGTACTTATTATTAGTTTAATAATGATAGCATTTACTAAGAATGCACAAGGATTACATGATAAAGTCTGTAAGACTGAAGTTGTAGTTGCAGATACAGTGAAGGAGGATGTTTTATGTACGAGCGAAAATTAACAGAACAAGAATTAGTTAGAAGAGATAAGGCTCTTAAATTAAGAGAGTTAGGGTATGATCCATTTGGTAGTCGTTATGATAGAGAAGATTATGCTATTGATGTTAAAGAAAAGTATGAAAGTGTAGACCATGATGCTTTTGAGTCTATGACTGATACAGTTAGAGTAGCTGGTAGAATCATGTTTATTAGAAAGATGGGTAAAGCATCATTTTTCTCTATTAAAGATAAGAGTGGTTCTATTCAAGTATATATATCTATTAATGATGTAGGAGAAGATGTCTATACATTGTTTAAGTCTGCTGATATTGGAGATATAGTTGGTGTTTATGGTAAGGTTATGAAGACTAGAACTGGAGAAGTTACTATTAAATGTTTAGAGTATACTCCTTTAGTTAAAGCTTTAAGACCACTTCCTGAGAAGTTTCATGGACTTACTGATGTTGAAGAAAGATATAGAAGACGTTATGTTGATTTAATGATGAATGATGAGTCTAGACGTGTTGCTTTCTTAAGACCAAAGATTATTCGTTCTATTCAAAACTTTTTAGATAATAGAGACTTCGTTGAAGTAGAAACACCTGTTTTATCAACATTATTAACAGGAGCTTCTGCTCGTCCTTTTGTTACTCATCATAATAGTCAAGACCTTGATATGTACCTTAGAATTGCCTTAGAATTACCTTTAAAAAGACTTTTAGTTGGTGGTATGGAAAGAGTTTATGAAATAGGTCGTGTCTTTAGAAATGAGGGAATGGATCCTAAACATAATCCAGAGTTTACTCTTATGGAAGTTTATGAAGCTTATTCTGATTTAGAGGGTATGATGGATTTAACAGAAAAGATGTTTGTTAATATTGCCGAGAATGTTATTGGTAAGATGGATTATCATTGGAATAATCAAGATATTAATGTAAAAGGACCATGGAAGAGAATTAGTATGGTTGATGCTATTAAAGATGTAACTGGTATTGATTTTAAAAAAGAAATGTCTGTTGATGAAGCTTTAGAACTTGCAAAAGAACATAATATTGAAGTTCAAGAACATGAAAAGACAGTAGGTCATATTATTAATCTTTTCTTTGAAAAGTATGTAGAAGAAACTTTAATTCAACCAACTTTCTTATATGGACATCCAGTAGAGATTTCTCCACTTACTAAGAAAAATAAAGATGATCCTAGATTTGTTGATAGATTTGAATTATTTATTGCAGGTAGAGAAATGGCTAATGCTTATACTGAGTTAAATGATCCAGATGATCAGTTAGATAGATTCCGTGAACAATTAAAAGAAAAAGATTTAGGTAATGTAGAAGCGAATGATATAGATATGGACTTTATTGAAGCCTTAGAATATGGTATGCCTCCTGCAGGTGGTATTGGTTATGGAATAGATAGACTTGTAATGTTCTTTACAGAACAAGAGAGTATTCGTGATGTTATATTATTCCCAACAATGAAACCTATAGAGAAGTAGTAATTAATATTAAATAATAAAAAAAATCTCTGCCACTGCGTATGATGTTCTAAGCCTCATACTAACGTCCTAAACGAATAGCGGTACGAGTTTTATAAAAGAAGTAAATATAATATTAATAGATATTTCTTCTTTCTAAAAGTTAATATACTATGGTGTATTATATATGTCAATTAGTTAAAACATTAGGATAAGAGTTAAATATTCTTATCTTTTTTCATATCTTATTTTGAGGTGATTAAGATTAGATCTATTATTGGAATAGTGGGAAGGTTATATAGTGGAGAATCTAATATTATTTGTGTTGAAGAAATTAGAATTGCTGTTACTAAGTTTGATGGTATACCTATATTAATATTACCTGTTGATAAGGAAGACTTGTCTTATAAAAATCTTTATAGTGAAGAAGATATTAAAGATTTAGAGAGGGTTCTTAATTTGTGTGATGGCTTTATTTTACCTGGAGGGGATACTTGGTATAGGCTTGATGAAGTAGTTATTGATTATGCTATTAGGAGGGATAAACCATTACTTGGAATATGTTTAGGAATGCAAGTTTTGAGTAAAGTATTAAGTGGCGAAAAGAAAGTTGGGTATGATAATACTATTAAAAATGATACTCTTATTAATCATTTAGAGCCTAATAAAAATTATGTACATTCTGTTATAATTGATAGGAATAGTAAACTTTATTCTATTATAGGTGAGGAAAAGATATGGGTTAATTCTAGACATAGTTATCATGTTCCAGAACTAGATAATACTTTAATCTGTGCTAGAAGTAGTGATGGGCTAATAGAAGGTGTTGAACTTAAAGATAAGAAATTTATAATAGGAGTACAGTGGCATCCTGAATCTAACTTAGAAGATAAACATTCTAAAAAATTATTTAAATCATTTTTTGATAATTTTAAATATTCACAAAAATTTCATTAAAAAGTTTTGTAAAAGCTTGTAAACTAAGGGAATTCTTCGTATAATTATAGTTGGAAGGAGAGAAAAATATGAAAAAGCATAATACACTTAAAGTTGTTATTATAACATTACTTTTATTTGCTTTATTAACATGGATTTTACCTTGTGCAACTTATCAAACTGAGTATACAGAACTTGGTAGATATCAAGTTGGTTTATTTGATATTTTATCATATCAATCAACTGTATTTGGTTACTTTGGTTATGTTGCTCTATTTGTATTAGTTGTTGGTGGATTCTATGGAGTTTTATATAAAACTGGAGCATATAGAAGAATGCTAGATAGTTTAGTAAAGAAGTTTAAAGGTAAAGAAGCGATATGTTTAATTATAATTATGGCTTTATTTGCATTTTTAACTTCATTTGCAGGACTACAATTAGCATTATTAATGTTATTCCCATTTGTTATTTCATTAGTACTTATGATGGGATATAATAAAAGCACAGCTGTTGCTGTTACTGCAGGTAGTGTTGCTGTAGGTTTAATGGGAACAACATTCTCTTATAATACAACTCAAGTATTACAACAATACTTATCAGTAGAACTTACAGATTTAATCTGGGCTAAAATTGTTTTATTAGTCTTAGGAGTAGTTTTACTTGCTTTATTTACACTAAAATTTGGTAAGAAAGCTAGTACTAAGAAAGTTGATGATAAAGAAGAATTTATCCCAGAAGAAGTTAAGCTAGTAAAAGAAGAAAAAAGTACTAAAGGTAAAGAGAAAGAAAAGAGTAAATCTAAAGATAAAAAACATAAGGTTAGAGTATGGCCATTAGTTTTAATCTTAGATTTAATGCTAATAGTTACAATTTTAGGATTTATTCCTTGGAATGGTGCTTTCGGTATAACTTTATTTGATGATGTAACTACTGCTATTACAGAGTTTGAATTATTTGGTTTCCCTATCTTTGGTAAGATTTTAGGGGCAATCAGTGCTTTTGGATATTGGACTTTAGTAGAGTTAGTGACTCTAATGTTACTTGCTATCATTATCCTTAAATTTGTTTATAAAATTAAATGGGATGATGTATTTGATGGATTTGGTAAAGGTGTTAAAAAAGCATTAGTACCTGCTTTAATTGTAATACTAATCTATACATGTTTAGTACTTACTACTTATGATCCATATCAATTAGTTATCTATAAATTTATTTTAGGATTAACTAAAGGATTTAATATCTTTACTACTGGTTTAGTTGTAGTTATTTCTAGTATCTTTAACGGAGATCCACTTTATGCATTCTATAGTGTATTACCATATTTTGTAAGTGTGGTTACTGATACTAATAATTATCAACTTATTGCTGTAATATTCCAAGCTTTATATGGTATTGTTACTTTAGTAGCTCCTACAAGTATTCCATTAATGGCAACTCTTGCTTATACTAATACTTCTTATAAAGATTGGTTTAAGTATATTTGGAAACTATTAGTAGCATTACTTGTATTAGCATTTATTGTATTTACAGTATTATTACTAATTATATAGTAATCTTGGACCCTTAGGGGTCTTTTTTTTGTCAGTTTTTTGGGGCTTCTATTTCTTGATTAGAGTAAGTAAAAATCTTTACAATATTATTAGATTGGAGGAATTTTATGTTTTCAAGATTTAGTGAAGAAGCACAGAAAGCTTTGATACTTGCAAAAAAAGAGATGAATAATTTAAGACATCCTTATGTTGGAAGTGAGCATTTATTTCTTTCTATACTTTCAATGAAGGATTTAGAGATAGTATCAGTACTAGCGTCATACAATATAACTTATGAAGTATTTAAAAAAGAACTTATTAGAATAGTAGGGGTGGGTAAAGAATCTAATGAATGGTTTTTGTATACTCCTTTGTTAAAGAGAGTTATAGAGACTGCTATACTAAATAGTAAAGAGAAAGGTGAAGTAGAAGTTAGTGTTAATGAGTTATTACTTGCAATACTTGAAGAAGGAGAAGGGGTTGCAATTAGACTTTTGATAGGTCTAAATATAGATGTAGATGAGATATATAACTCTATTTCAAAAGACTCTAAAGTTAGTAATAAAGCAATACACAAGAAGTTACTTGTAGAAGACTTTGCTGTTAATCTTAATAAAAAGATTGTGGGTAATGAGGTTGATCCTGTTATAGGGCGTGATGATGAGATTAAAAGTTTAATAGAGATATTGTGTAGAAGAGGTAAAAATAATCCTTTATTAATTGGTGAAGCAGGAGTTGGGAAGACTGCTATTGTTGAAGAACTTGCTAGAAGAATAGTAGAAGGTAATGTTCCTAAACCACTTAAAGGGAAGACTATACTATCTCTTCCTATGGCTAGTTTAGTAGCGGGGACTAAATATAGAGGAGAGTTTGAAGAGAGGGTTTCTAAGATATTAAAAGAGCTTGAAGAAAATGATGATATTATTGTCTTTATAGATGAAGTACATACTATAGTAGGTGCTGGTGGTGCGGAAGGGGCAATTGATGCATCTAACATTATAAAGCCTGCTTTAGCAAGGGGTAAGATACAGTTAATTGGAGCGACTACTACTTATGAATATTATAACTTTATAGAAAAAGATAAAGCTTTAAATAGAAGATTTCAAATTATTATGATAGAAGAGCCTACTAAAGAGAAGACTAAAGAGATATTAAAAAAACTAAAGCTTTTATATGAAGCCTATCACTTTGTTAGTATTAGTGATGATATTATTGATTTAATAGTAGACCTTAGTGATACTTATATTTATGAATACTATCAACCTGATAAGTCTATTGATATCTTAGATGAAGTTTGTACTAAAGCATCACTTTTAGAAAATAAGAATGATACTGTTCTTTCTAAAATAAATATAGAACTTCAGGAAGTTATAAGTAATAAGAAGAAAGCGATTATGAAACAAGACTTTGATTTAGCTTCTACTTATAAAGAGAAAGAAAAAGAGTTACTTACTAAGAAGAATGACTTAGAACTTAATCTAATGACTAAGAGAAAGCCTAAAAAAATAACTAAAGAAATGGTTGCAGATGTTATATATTTAAAGACTAAGATACCTGTTTATGAGATTAATAAAAGTAGTAGGAAAACTATAAATAACTTAGATAAAAGTTTAAAAAAGATAGTTTTAGGACAAGATGAAATTATTACTGATTTGTGTAATAGAGTTAAGAAGGTTAGACTTGGATTTCAAGATAAGCCTCATATAGAATCTTTTTTATTCTGTGGAAGAACTGGTGTTGGTAAAACTTTATTAGTTAAAGAATTTGCTAATCTTCTATATGGAGAATCTAACTTTATTAGACTTGATATGAGTGAATATAAAGAGGCTCATACTGTTAGTAAGATTATTGGTTCTCCTCCAGGTTATGTTGGTTTTGATAATCATTTAACTGTTCTTGATACAATTAGAATGCATCCTCACTCTGTTATATTACTTGACGAGATAGAGAAGGCAAGTGGTGAAGTTATGAAACTATTTCTACAAGTTCTTGATGAAGGAGTATTAACTGATTCTCGTGGTAGAAAGGTTAGGTTTGATAATGTATTTCTTTTTATGACTACTAATTTAGGTTATTCTAATGATTCTATTGGTTTTACAGAAAGTAAGAATAATATAGATATAGAAGAGTTTTTAGGTGTGGAATTTGTTAATAGAATAGGTAAGATTTATTACTTTAATGATATAAGTAGTGATGTTATACACAGGATTGTGGAAAAAAGATTAAATGTATTAATAGAAGGGTTTAAAAAGAAAGATTTAAAGATAAAGATATCCAAAGAAATTGTGGATAAAGTTATAGAGAAGAGTAATTATCCTAAGTTTGGAGCGAGAAGAGTTGATAAAGTTATAGATGAAGTAGTTACTCCTATTATTGTTGATGCTTGGTATAATGGTAAGAAAGAGATAACGGTTTGACTAATTTAACACGATAGTAGCGACTAATTTAACATGACTATACTGACTAATTTAATATACAGGTATTGACTTTTGTAACATTACATAAAGAAAGGTTAGGTTTTTATCTAATCTTTTGTTTTGAATTGAATAATTGACAAAGTATAGAATAAAGTATAGAATAAAGTATAGAAAAAGTATAGAATAAAATATAAAAAAATATTTTAGGAGGTAGACTATGAATTTAGGTATTGAATCTGAAAAAATAGAATTTAAAAAAAGTACAAGTGAGCTTATTGATGGTATTATATCATTATCTGCTATGCTTAATAAACACAATGAAGGAACAGTGTATTTTGGAGTGAAAAATAATGGTGATGTTATTGGTCAAAAAGATTTAAATGAAAATACTTTAAGAGATGTTTCAAGAAAAATTTCTGAGGGAATAAAACCTCAAATTATTCCACATATATCATTAGAATTAATAGAAGATAAAAAAATTATTAAAGTATATGCTAAGGGAGATAATGTTCCATATTCTGCTTTTGGTAAATATTATAGTAGATCATTTGATGAAGATAAACAGTTATCTCCAGAGATGCTTAAAGCATTAATAAATAAAGATGGTGAACCTGATTATATAGTAAAGAGAAATGCATCTAATCAAGATTTGACATTTAAAATACTTAAAGCTTTATATATATCTAATGATATTAAAATAAATAATGATAAATTTGAAGATAATTTAGGGTTAAAAACAGATGATAATAAATATAATTTAATGGCAGAGTTATTAGCGGATTCTAATGATTTATCTATTAAAGTTGTTACATTTGCAGGAACTGATAAATCAGTTATGTTAAAAAGGACTGATTATGGCGGTAAGTGTTTGTTACTCTCTGTTAATAATGTTTTGGAATATATGGAAAGTATTAATGAAACTAAAGTAAAACTTGGTGGAATACAAAGAATAGAAGAAAAATATTTTGATTTTAGTTCTTTTAGAGAAGCATGGCTTAATGCTTGTGTTCATACTAAATGGTCTGAGGAAATTCCTCCTGCTGTTTATATTTATGACGATAGAATTGAAATTGTATCTAATGGAGGGTTACCATCAGCATTAACAAAGGATGATTTTTTTGCTGGTGTATCAAAACCTGTTAATAAAAAACTTTTAAAGATTTTTTGTGATTTAGATTATATTGATCAAACTGGTCATGGTATTCCTTTAATTGTTAAAAATTATGGAAAAGATGCTTTTTATATAAGTGAACATACTATTATTGTAACTATACCACTTAATAAAGAATTATTAAATGATGTTACATCTATAGATGAATATTCTGATTTAAATGAAGCGGAGACTAAAATATTATCATTAATTAAGAATAATAATTATTATAAAACTAATGATTTTATAAAAATAACTGATTATAGTGAACCTTATATTAATAAAATTATTCAGTCATTAAAAAGCAAGAAATATATAAAACGTGAGGGTTCTAATAAAAATGGTTATTGGAGTGTATTAAAATAATTAATTTATTATGTTGTAGAAAAAACACTATTTATAAGATATAATATGGGTAAATAAAAACAAAGGAGATATTTATTATGGTTTATGGCAATAAAGAATTTTATCAATTAAGTGATGTTATATTTGGATTAAGAGTTGAGTATCAGAAAATTCAAAGAAAGTTAGAGTCTTTAAAAAGGTATGCAAGAGTTGATAGTGAGTATGAAAATTTAACGTTTTCATTTAATCCACAAACAAAAAGATTAGTTTATGATTGTACCTTAAAACACAATAGATTAGATAGAATATTTTCAAGTACTTTATTTGGTGCTAATGTTAAAAAGAAAAAAGGAATTTACTGTTCTGATGAAGTTTTAACAATTATGGATAGTAAAATATTTGGTAAGATAGCTAAAAATATATTGGATGATAATTTTTGTGATGGAATAGAGTTTTCTACAAAGTTTAGTAATAGAAACAATAGTAATCAGGTAGTTGAAATGAATATTTATTCTGGAAGTATTCATATATATTTAGATAATTTGTCAAAACTAAAAAGTTCAATTACAATGTCTTATTATGCTACAGGTGATATGATTAGTGTTAATAAAAAACTAGGAGTATTAACAAAAGGTGATATATATGATATATTAAATGTTAAATTTCCAGGAGATATGTTATCTAATTATTATATAGATTTAATAGATTATGCTAATAATAATAAATCTGTTGAGTTGAGGATGAGTAAAGGATTTAGAACTAATTGTGATTTAGATATTATAGAAGAAAGCGATAAATTGATTTTACAAAAGAAGAAATCTCTATAGTCTTGTATATAATAGATTTAATTATATGAAATAAGAAAAATAAAAAGAAAGAAAGTGAAAAAGTATGGATAATTATAAAATAAGAGAAGTAGTATTTGGTTTAAGAGATGAATATAGAAGAATTGAGAAAAAATTGCAGAAATTACAAGAATATTCAGAGTTGGATAAAGGTTTTGATGCTTTGTCCTTTGATATTTTTGGTTATACTCTTGGCTATAATTATATTTATAAAGGGATGTTTCCTTTGAGTTTATTAAGAAATGAGCTTATTGGAACTTTTGTTAATCGTAAAAATGGAGATTATTGTTCTGATGGCCTTTTAAAAATAACTGATGAAGAAAAATTTAATAGTTTGGCTAAAGAAACATTAGAAGATAGCTTTCTTTACAATATTGATTATACTGATGATAAAGATAGTGATAAAGCCTGTATTTTTATTGATTGTGGTAGTATTGTAATTTATCCTAATAATTTTTCTAAAATCTATAGTTTACATTATGAATCTATAGATGATTCAATTTCTTTTTATGGTCGTAGTTTTACTAAAGAAGATATTGAAATGGTTTTAGATTGTCCTATGCCTTGTGATATTCCAGAGTATCATAAAGAGATTATTAATAAAAATACTAATAGAAGTAAAGAAATTGACATGGTTTTGAATAGAAAAATAAGAAAAGAAGGATATTTTAAAATTGTAGATGGAGATAATAGAATTGTTTTACAAAAAAGTAAAAGACTATATAAATAATTATTTGCACATATAACATAGAAAAATAATATATATAATTAGAAAGAAGTGATATGATGAAATTATATAATACTCTTACAAGAAGTGTAGAAGTTTTTGTACCAATAGATAAGAATGAAGTTAAGATGTATACTTGTGGTCCTACTGTTTATCATTATGCTCATATTGGTAATTTAAGGACTTATATAATGGAAGATATATTAGAGAAAACTTTAAATATGTTAGGTTATAATGTTAAACGTTGTATGAATATTACTGATGTTGGGCATTTGTCAAGTGATTCTGATAGTGGTGAAGATAAAATGCTTAAAAGTGCGAAAAAAGAACACAAATCAGTATTAGATATCGCTAAGTTTTACACTGATGAGTTTAAAAAAGATACAGAGAAACTTAATATTAAGTGGCCTAGTATTGTTAGTCCTGCTACTAGTAATATAGATTCTTATATAAAGATGATAGAAAAACTACTTGATGAAGGTTATGCTTATAAAGCAGGTGGTAATGTTTATTTTGATACTTCTAAACTTAGTGACTACTATATTTTAACTAATCATAAAGTAGATGATATGGTAGTGGGGGCACGTGAAGGTGTTGAGTTTGATAGTAATAAGAAAAATCAAGCTGACTTTGTTTTATGGTTTACTAAGTCTAAGTTTGATTCTCAAGAGTTAAAATGGGATAGTCCTTTTGGTGTGGGTTATCCTGGTTGGCATATAGAGTGTTCCTCAATTGCTATTAAAAATTTAGGAGAATATCTTGATATTCACTGTGGTGGTGTTGATAATATCTTTCCACATCATACTAATGAAATCGCTCAGAGTGAGGCTTATTTAGGTCATAAATGGTGTAATTATTGGGTACATGGAGAACATTTAAATGATAAAAGTGGTAAGATGAGTAAATCTAAAGGAGATATACTTACTGTTAGTACTTTAGAAGAAGAAGGTTATAATCCTTTAAGTTATCGTTATATGTGTTTAGAGTCTCATTATCGTAAACCATTACTTTTTACTTATGAAGCTTTAGGACAAGCAGAAAATGCTTATAAGAAGCTTAAGAATAGAGTATCTTTACTTAAAGATGAAGGTGAACTTGATGAGGGAATAATTAATACTTATTTAGATAAATTTAAAGATGCTTTAAGTGACGATATGAATACAGCGATGGCTTTAACAGTACTTTATGAAGTGTTGAAACTTGATACAAGTGATAAGACTAAGAAACAGTTAGTTATGGAATTTGATAAAGTTTTAAGTTTAGATTTGTTAAAAGATGATATAATAGATATTGATGATGAGATAAAAAGTTTAATAGAAAAGAGAAATGAAGCCAAGAAAAATAAAGATTATAATGAAGCTGATAGGATTCGTGATTATTTAGAAAGTATTGGTTTTAGATTAATAGATAGTAGAGAAGGTACTACTATTGAGAAAATATAGGAGGTTTTAAATGTTTTATTATATGTATTTTGGATATGGACTTGTTATAATTGCTTTTCTTATAACTCTTGTTGCAGATATCTATTTAAGAACAAGATATAGTAAATATAAGAAAGTTAAAGTTAAAAGTGGTATGACAGGTGCAGAAGTTGCTAGAGAAATATTAAAAGATAATGAATTAGATAATATTTATGTTGTAGAGACTAGAGGATATTTGACTGACCATTATGATCCAAGAGCTAAAGTTGTTAGACTTTCTACTGATATATACAATGGTGACTCTATTGCTAGTGTTAGTGTGGCTGCTCATGAATGTGGACATGCTGTTCAAGATAAGGAAGGCTATTTCTTTTTGAAATTTAGATCTTTCTTAGTACCTATTGTTAATTTTAGTTCTAAGTTTGGTTATTTAGCTGTTTTAATTGGTCTTATCTTTGGAGCGATGAACCTTGCTTGGATTGGTATATTCTTGTTAGTGGCAATCCTTTTGTTTCAACTTATTACTTTACCTGTTGAGTTTAATGCTTCTAGGCGAGGAAAAATTTTTCTTAGTAAATTAAAAGTAGTTGATAGTAGTGAGAAGTCTATGGCTAGTTCTATGTTAATGGCAGCTGCTATGACTTATGTCGCTTCTTTAATATCAACATTATTAGAATTATTAAGACTAGTTTTAGTTGTTATGGGTAATGATAGAGATTAGACTTTATAGTCTTTTTTCTTTAGGAGAGTGTTTATGGATATTAGATGTGTTAATTCTTTAGTACTGGCTTATCTTGGTGATGCTGTGTATGAAGAATATATTAGAATGTATTTAATCGAGAAAAATATAAATAAAGTTAATGATTTGCAGAAAGAGTCTATTAATTATGTCAGTGCTAAAAGACAAGCTTATTTTTTAGATAAAATGTTAGATAGTGATTTCTTTAATGAAGAAGAGATTAGTGTTATTAAGCGAGCTAGAAATGCTAAGAGTCATGCTAATCCTAAGGGATGTAGTGTGATAGAATATAAAAAAGCGACTGCAATAGAAGCACTAATTGGGTATTTGAAACTTAGTAATAGAATGGATAGAATAGATGAAGTTATGAATTATATAGTGGAGGAATTATGTTAGTATATGGAAGAAATGTAGCGGAAAGAATATTTAGTGATGAAAAACTTTTAAAAAAAGTTAGAAAATTGAAAATTGAGGAGAAATATTACTTGAAAATTAAAAATTTGCTAGGGGAATTTCCAAAATCTAAGATAAAATTGGCTCGAAAATCGGAAATTGATAATTTGACTAGGGATAATCACCAAGGTATAATCATCGATATGGAGGACTACCAATATACTCCTTTAAATAAAATATTAGATAGAGAAGATGATAAAATTCTTTTGTTAGATCATATTCTTGATCCTCATAACTTTGGTGCTATTATTAGGACAGCTGTCGCTGCAGGAATTAAAACTATTATTATTCCTAATGATAGACAGGTACTTGTAAACTCTACTGTTGTTAAAACTAGTGTAGGAGCAGTATTTGATATTGATATAGTCTTGGTTACTAATCTTAATAATACTATTAAAATACTTAAAGATAATGGCTTTTGGATATATGGTACAGTTATGAGTGGGGAAGACTATAGAGAGGTAGACTATAATGGAAAAGTTTGTCTTATCATTGGTAATGAAGAGAAAGGTATGAGTAAACTTGTTAAAGAATCTTGTGACTTTCTAATTACTATTCCAATTAGTCCTAAAATAGATAGTTTAAATGCTTCTGTTGCAGCAGGGATATTGATATATGAGGTAGTCCGAAGTAGAAAGTAGGATTTATGAAGTATAATGATTATGAACTATTAGACTTAATTTACGATAATGATGAAGTGGCTTATGATATTATGCTTAAGAAATATAAGCCTATTATTTATAGTAAAGCTTTAGAGTATTATAATTATTTAAAAGCTAATCATTGTGAAGGATTTACTCTTGATGACTTTTATGAAGAAGGTATCATTGCTTTTAACCATGCTATTAAGAAGTTTGATGCTAATAAAGGAACTTTGTTTTATTCTTTTCTTTTAGTATGTTTAACGTCTAGTTTTAATTTTATGTATAGAAGTATTCTTACTCTTAAGAATAGACCTCTTTTAAAATATCAAGAGTTAGATTTTGAAGTTAGAGATTCTAGGGCAGTAGATCCATATGATTCTATAGATAATTTAGATATATATAATAAATTAGATGACTATTTAGATAATTTAAGTCAATTAGATTCTGCTATTATTACTTTGAGACTTAATAATTTTAAATATTTTGAAATAGAAGAACTTTTAGAAGTTAGTTCTTCTCATATTAGCAGAGTTATTAAAGCGATGAGGGAAAAAATTAAAATTAGTTGTTGACAAATATTACTTTTCTTTGTTATTATCTTTCTAATCTTTGGAAGAGGTAGTGGTATTATGAGAGGTTTTTTAGATATATTTAATGATTAATAAAAATGGCTTTTTTGGTAAGTCATTTTTTTGTAAATTATTTTAGAGAGGAGTGGTATTTTGATAACTATTGAGGATGTACTTGCTAAAGTAAGAGAAAATAATATAGGAGGAGAAGAAGTTATTAGAAGAGCCTACTTGCTAGCTTCTAAGCTTCATGAAGGGCAGTTTAGACAGAGTGGAGAGCCTTATATAAGTCATCCTTTATATGTAGCTTATATTCTTGCTTCTACTTATAATGATACAGAAACAATTGTGGCAGGTCTTTTACATGATACTGTTGAAGATACTGATATTACTTTAGGTGAGATAGAGTCTATATTTGGAAGTGGTGTTGCAAGGCTTGTTGATGGGGTTAGTAAATTAAAAGGACTTAACTTTTCTAGTAAGAGTGAAAAAGTAGAAGCGAATACTGCTAAGATATTAAGAGCGATTAATGATGATATTAGAGATATTCATATTAAGTGTGCAGATAGACTTCATAATATGATGACTATTGGTTTTAAGAGTGAATTTAAACAAAAAGAAAATGCACTTGAGACAATAGATTTGTATGTTCCTTTAGCATATCGTACTGGTATGTATGAAGTAAAAAAGAAATTAGAAGATTTATCTTTTAAAGTGTTGAATCCTTTAGATTATGAAGATACTTCAAGAAAAATAAATGAGTATTTTGATGTAAATAAAGATACATTAGATAGAGTTGTTTTTAATATAGAAAAGACTTTAAGAGATAATAATATTAAAGGTGTTGTTAAGTTAAGAATAAAAGAAGTTTATAGTACTTATAAAAAGTTAAATAAACTTAATAGAAAGCTTAATCACAGTAATACAAATATTGTAACTCTTGATGCAGTACATGATTTATTTGCTGTTAAAATAATAACTGATGATTATTTAGATTGTTATAAAGCTGTGGCTGTTATAAATAAAGAATATGTTCCTGCTAAATCAATAATTAAAGATTTTATTGCAGTACCTAAAACTAATTTATATCAGTCTCTACATACTGTTTTTTCGGTTAATAATTGTTTAGTGCAAGCACAGATTAGGACTAATTTTATGGATATGATAGATACTTATGGACTACCATATTATATCTATTCTAAGAATAAACCTTTTAGTGAATTGCAAGATGAGATAAGAGAGAATTTACAGTTTTGTAAAGATCTTAACTTTCTTAGTGAATATTTTGAAAGAAATGATTTATATGTAGAGAAAGTTAAAAAAGAGTTATTTGCTAATGAGCATGTCTATGTTAGGACTAAAAATAATAGAACTATTGAATTACCTTTAGGTTCTACTCCTATAGATTTAGCATTTTTAGAAAGCGACAGTACTGGTTATAATCTTGATAGAGCGATTGTTAATGGAATAGAAGTACCACTTGATTATGAATTAAAAAATAATGATAGAGTCTCTTTTGTGATGGGAGGATGTCCTGAGGATTATTGGTTATATTCTGCTAAGACAACAAGAGCACAGGAAAAGATACTTGAATATAAACGGACTTGTAATTACTCTTAAAATGCTATAAAATTATAGTATAAAGAATAGAAAGCAGTGATGCCTATGGGAGAGATAATTAGATTTCCTTTTGAAGAGACATTAGATGAGTATACTAAAACTTATCATAATAATGATGAATATACACGTCTTTTTTATGTAATGGATTCTACGATGAAATATATTCATGGTAAAGGGTATTACGTTATTAATTTTAATCCTAAAAATATAGTAGTAGGTGTTACTAATAATAATGAAGATTATGTTAACTTTAAAAGTATTGATGTAATGGATGATGATATTACTAATAAAATAAATAATAATATATATAACTTAGCTTTCTTAGAGATAGGTATTTTGTCAGAGACTTTGGAACATTTAAAGCCAGAGTTTTTGAAAGAAAACTATTCACAATTTAAAATATTTATACCTGAGAACTTAGTTAATTATTATCAAATGATAGTAGTTAATGGAGGTCATACTTATTTGTGTGATTATATAGAAATTAAAAATAAACAAGAGATTACTAAGCTTAATAAGGCTCTTCTAGAAGAGGGTGGTTCTAGTAAAGGTAGAAGTTATGTTAAGAGTACAGGACATTATGGTAATGATGAAGATAAGATAGTTCCTATGAAATTACCTGGTGAGGAGAATAAAGATAATATAGCAGCTTTTGTTACTAATTATGCTTTAGCTTTTGTTGTAATTGCTAGTAGTTTATTAATACCTATTATTGCTTTCTTATTGGGAGCTAAGTAGGGAATATAAGGAGGAGTATATGAAATTAGAAAAAATGGGTTCTTCTTTAGAACAAAGAACTAGAAAATTGGAAAATATTGAAGATTTAGATGATTTAGACTATAAACAAGAACTTATGGAATTAAGAGAAATCTTAAAAAATATGAATGAAGAAGAAAAAAATAAAACTACTGATAGAGTTAAATCTTCTTCTTTAAAACCAGAGACTATAGTAAATGGTAAAGATATTGATATGCAATGGTCAAGAGAAAATGAATCTAATGAGATGTATAGGTCTTCAAATAGGAGTAATGGTCATGCTACTTCATTTAATCAACGTGACTCAGAGGCTGATAGGAGCGACGTTAAAGAAATATTAGAAATTATAGAAAAGATGAAGGAAGAAGAAAAAGAAGATACAGATATTTTTGGTTCTTCTTCTAATTTAAATGAACTAAATGAAAGGAAGAAGTTAGAAATATATACTGAACAAGATATAGAAGCAGAGAGACAAAAAGGTTTTGCTATTCCAAGACAGTATGTTGTTTTGAATGGAGATAAATATTATTTTTCTCAAGAATATATTGCAACTCCTAAGACAAGTGAGGAGTTAGAAGCTGATAGAATAAGTCAAGAGTTAGCAGCTGTCGCTGGTATTGAAGTTTCAGAAAGTTCAACTTTTAAAAATTCTCATTATGCTAATACGGGATTACTTCCTAATGGTAATATGATATTAAAAGATCCAACTGGTATGATGGGAATGGTAGATTCTTATGGTGATATTTTAATAGATTTTAAATATCATTCTATAAAGCCTATAACTAATAGAAATAACGAAATTGTTCATGATGATTTCTTTATTGCAGAGTCTAATAATTCTCATTTTAGTGAAAAAATTAATAATGTTGTTTATTCTACTGGAATAATTGAAAGTGATGGTACAGAACTATATCCTATTGATGAAAGTGATGTAGAAGCGATTAGGTATGATGATGAAAACGATATATTACATTGTTGTAATTATAATGACTTTGTTGGACTTGCTTATTCTGAGACAGGATTTGAAAAAGATAGAAAAACTATATATGGTGATGAATTAGAATACGAAAAAAAATGGGCTGATATTAAAGATAATCTTTTAGGATAATAGATAAGTATAGATTTAATTAGTCTATACTTTTATAATTCTTTCTTTATAGAAATTTTGTTTGACTAAATGTTATACTTATGGTATATTTTGGTAGTAGAAAAATGTATTATTTTGTATTATAATAAATAGCGTTTTAAGGAAGTGGTAATTGTGGATAAAATAATAGTTAAAGGTGCTAGAGAAAATAATTTAAAGAATGTTTCAATAGAATTACCTAAGAATAAATTAATTGTAATGACTGGTGTTAGTGGTAGTGGTAAATCTTCTCTTGCTTTTGATACGATATATGCTGAAGGACAAAGAAGATATGTAGAGAGTTTATCTGCTTATGCTAGACAGTTTTTAGGAGGGACTGAAAAGCCTGATGTAGATTCTATAGAAGGTCTTAGTCCTGCGATTAGTATAGATCAAAAGACTACTAGTAAGAATCCTCGTAGTACTGTTGGTACTGTTACTGAAATATATGATTACTTACGTCTTTTATTTGCAAGAGTTGGGGTTCCATATTGTCCTAATCATAATATTCCTATTACTAGTCAAAGTATTGAAGAGATGACTAATAAAATATTAGAACGTGAAGAGGGTACTAGACTTGTTATAATGGCTCCTGTTGTTCATGGAGAGAAGGGTACTCATAAAGATTTACTTGATGACTTAAGAAAACAAGGTTTTGTTAGAGTTAGAGTAAATGGAGAGATGCATGATTTAACAGAAGAGATTACTTTAGAGAAGAATAAGAAGTCTAATATTGAAGTAATTGTAGATAGAATTGTTTTAAAAGATGGTATTAGAAGTAGACTTTTTGAATCTTTGGAAGTTGCAACAAAACTTAGTAAGGGTAAAGTAGTAGTTGATTTTCTTGGAAGTGGAGAAGTTGTTTATTCAGAAGACTTTGCATGTCCTTATTGTGATTTTTCATTACCTGAACTTGAACCTCGTCTATTTAGTTTTAATGCACCTTATGGGGCATGTCCTGAGTGTAAGGGGCTTGGTATTAAATTAAAGATAGATCCTGATTTAGTTATTCCTGATAAGAATAAATCTTTAAAAGATGGAGCGATTGTTACTCTTGGGGATGATACTGATAATATCTATTTTAAGAAATTAGAATGTTTGTGTAAGCATTATAAAATAAGTCTTACTAAACCTTTTAAGAAACTAACTGAAAGAGAGAAAGACTTAATTTTATATGGAAGTGATGAATTAATCAATTTTCATTTTACTTCAAAAAGTGGTAATGTTACTAACCAGACTGATTATTATGAAGGAATAATTAATAATCTTGAGAGACGTTATATGGAAACATCTAGTAGTTGGATTAGAGAATGGTTAGAGAAATTTATGATAGAGCAGACTTGTGAAGTGTGTAATGGGGCAAGACTTGCTGATGAGGTTTTATCTGTTAAAGTAGGGGATAAAAATATTTATGAAGTAACTCTAATGAGTATTAAAGAGCTTATTACTTTCTTTGATAATTTTAAATTAAGTGAAGAGAAGATGCAGATTGCAGATCTTATCCTTAAGGAGATTAAGTCACGATTATCATTCTTAAAGAATGTTGGTCTTGAATATTTAACTCTTGCAAGAAGTGCAGGGACATTAAGTGGTGGAGAGGCACAACGTATTAGACTTGCTACTCAGATTGGTTCTCGTTTAACTGGTGTTTTATATGTATTAGATGAACCTAGTATAGGACTTCATCAAAGAGATAATGATAGACTTATTAATTCTTTGCTTGAGATGAGAGATTTGGGTAATACTTTAATAGTTGTAGAACATGATACTGATACTATGCTTGCTGCCGACTACTTAGTCGATGTAGGTCCAGAGGCAGGAGATAGAGGTGGAAGAATTGTGGCAGCAGGGACACCTAGTGAAGTTATGGCTAATGATAATAGTGTTACAGGACGTTATTTAAGTGGAAAAGAATGTATTGAAGTGCCAAAAATTAGAAGAAAAGGTATTGGCAAATATATAACTATTAAAGGTGCAGAAGAGAATAACTTAAAAAATATAGATGTTAAAATTCCTCTTGGAACATTTACTTGTGTTACTGGTGTTAGTGGTAGTGGTAAGAGTAGTTTAATTAATGAGATACTTGTAAAAGCTGCATCTAATACTTTATATAAATCTAAAACTAAACCTGGTAAACATAAAAAGATACTTGGTCTTGATAATATTGATAAACTTGTTGATATATCACAGTCACCTATTGGTAGAACTCCAAGAAGTAATCCTGCTACTTATACAGGTGTATTTGATGATATTAGAGAGTTATTTACTAATACTAAAGAAGCGAAGATGTATGGCTTTGAGAAGAATAGATTTTCTTTCAATGTAAAAGGTGGACGTTGTGAAGCTTGTAGGGGTGATGGTGTTAAGAAAATAGAAATGCATTTCTTACCTGATGTTTATGTTCCTTGTGAAGTTTGTCATGGTACGAGGTATAATAGAGAGACTTTAAACATTTACTATAAAGAGAAGAACATTGCAGATGTTTTAGATATGAGAGTTAGTGAAGCTTTAGAGTTCTTTAGTAATGTTCCTAAAATTAAAACTAAACTTCAAGTATTAGAAGATGTAGGACTTGGTTATATTAAATTAGGTCAAAGTGCACCAACACTTTCTGGAGGAGAAGCTGAAAGGGTTAAACTTGCTAAAGAGTTACAAAAGAAAGCGACTGGTAAAACCTTATTTGTTTTAGATGAACCAACTACAGGATTACATTCTGCAGATATTAAGAAGCTACTTGCAATTTTACAGAAAATAGTCGATAATAAAGATACAGTGCTTGTTATAGAGCATAACCTAGATGTTATAAAATGTGCTGATTACATCATTGATTTAGGTCCTGAAGGAGGAGATGGAGGTGGTAGTATAGTTACTACTGGTACTCCAGAAGAAGTAAGTAAAGTTAAAGAATCTTATACAGGACAGTTCTTAAAGAAGATGTTATAAATTATAGGAGGAGACTATGAGAATAATTGTAAAGACAAAAGAAAAAATCAGATTAAATAGATTTTTAGAATGGCTTTTGTATTTTGCTAGTTATTCATTAGTCTTCTTTTTAGTTTCCTTTGGTTTTGAAACATTTTATATAGATCCATCACATCCTGTACTTTTTTCTATACTTGCATCATTTATAATTTATATTTTAAATCAAACAGTTAAGCCTTTGTTAGTTAGATTAACAATACCAGTAACAGGTTTGACTTTGGGCCTTTTTTATCCATTTATAAACTTATTTATTTTAAAACTTGCAGATTGGATTTTAGGTAAATATTTTAATCTTTTAGATTTTTGGGTGGCTCTTGTTATTTCAATATTAATTTCAGTAGCGAATGTTTTAATAGAAGAATTTGTTATTAAACCTATTATAAGAAAGGTTAAACATTATGGATAGAGTGTTTTTAGATTTAGGATTTATAAAAATATATTATTATTCTATCTTTATTCTTTTAGGAGTAATAGTAGGTGGAGTTTGTGTCTTTTTAGAGCTAGAAAAAAATAGGGTTGATAAAAATGAACTCTTTGATATGTTTTTCTATACAATTATCTTTGCTTTTTTAGGAGCGAGACTTTATTATGTTTTATTTAATCTATCATATTACTTGTCTAATCCTATAGAAATACTTTATATATGGCATGGAGGACTTGCTATTCATGGAGGAATACTTGGTGGACTTTTATATATTTGGTATTATAGTAAGAAGCATAAATTAAATCTTTTAAAACTTTTAGATATACTAGTAGTAGGTCTTATTATTGGACAAGCGATAGGAAGATGGGGTAATTTCTTTAATAGTGAAGCATATGGATATGTTACATCATATGGATATTTAAAGAGTTTATATATACCGGAATTTATTATTAGAGGAATGTATATTAATGGAGATTACTATATGCCAACATTCTTCTTTGAATCAGTTTGGAATGTAATTGGCTTTATAATTCTTTTATTAATTAGAAAGTTTTATAAGAATTTAAGAACAGGACAACTTATGGGATTTTATATGATGTGGTATTCTTTTATTAGGTTTATAATAGAAAGTATGAGACTTGATAGTTTAATGTTAGGTCCTATTAGAGTTGCTCAACTTGTATCTGTAGTATTGTTTGCTGTAGGAGTTTATTTTGTCTTTGTGCGAAGAAAAAATAAATTGTATAGAGAGGATGTGCTTTATGAATAATAAATATAAAGTAGTTATAATAGGATGTGGTGTTGCAGGTATGACTGCAGCATTATATTTAAATAGAGCAGGGATAGACTGTATTATTTTAGAAAAATCTATGCCTGGAGGACAGATAGTTGATAATGGTAATATTATGAACTTTCCCTCATATGAGTCTATCAGTGGAAGTGATTTAGCTTTAAAGATGTTAAAACAAATTACTGATTTAGGGGTTCCTGTTAAATATGAAGAAGTTAAAGAGATTAAGATAGATAAAGAGAAAAAAGTTATTACTAGTAAAGATGAATATATATGTGACTATGTTATAATTGCTACTGGTCGTAAGCCTAAGTTGTTAGGTGTTAAAGGTGAAGATGAACTTAGGACTAAGGGAATAAGTTATTGTGCTGTTTGTGATGGAGCATTGTATAAAAATAAAGATGTGGTAGTAGTGGGTGCTTCTGATGCAGCTTTTGAAGGGGCAATATATTTAAGTAAGCTAGCTTTGTCTGTTACTGTTTTATATCGTAATGAATTTAGAGCGAAAGCTTATTTACAAGATATGATTAAGAAAATAGATAATATTTCTTTTGTAAAAGGAGAAGTAGAAAGTTTTAGTAAAGATGATAGAATTACTATTAAGACAAAGAATGGTAATGATATAATTACTGATGGAGTATTTATATATATAGGACAGATTCCTAATGCTAGCTTCTTAGAACCTTTAAATATTTTAGATGATAGAGGATATATTAAGACAGATAATAATTTAATGACTTCTATAGATGGAGTTTATGCAGTAGGTGATGCCTTAAATAAGTATGATTACCAAATAGTTATTGCTATGGGTGAAGCGGCTAGGGTTGCTTTAGAGATTTCAAGGAGATGAGTAGTAAATGAATAATAAAAAGATCGTAGTTTTTGGAGGAGGAACAGGGCTTTCTTATTTACTTAAAGGACTTAAAGACTTTCCTTTAGATATAACTGCAGTTATAACTGTATCAGATGATGGGAGAAGTACTGGTAAATTAAGAGAAGAGTTTCATGCTCCTGCTGTTGGGGATATTAGAAAAGTACTTAGTAGTTTATCATCTGCTAGTGATAATATTAAGAATATGTTAGAGTATCGTTTTAATACTACAAGTGATTTAGACGGACATGCTTTAGGTAATTTAATACTTATATCTCTTTTAAATATTACAGGTAGTTTAAAAGAATCTATTAATGAACTTTGTACTCTTTTAGATATTAAAAATAAAGTGTTACCATTAACAGAAGATGCTAATGTAACACTTATGGCAGAGATGACTGATGGTAGTGTTATAGAAGGAGAAGCTTCTATTACTAAGAGTGATAAAAAAGTAAAGAGACTTTTTTATAAAGAACAACCTGAAGTATTAGAAGAAGTAAAGGTTGCTATTAAAGAAGCAGACTTAATTATTTTTAGTATGGGAAGTCTTTATACTAGTATATTTCCTCATATTATAAGTAATGATGTTATTAAGTGCTTTGATGAAGTAAAGACTCCTATTATGTATCTATGTAATATAGTTACACAACCAGGGGAGACTGATGACTTTACTGTGAGTGACCATGTTAATCTTATAAATAGTTATTTAGGTAAACATAAGCTTGATGCAGTTATAGCATCAAATTCTAAAATAAGTGAAGAGATGGCTATGAGGTATGCTACTAAAGAACGAAAGGATCCAGTTAAAATAGATTATCCTGTTTTATCTAAATTAGATACAGAATTTATTGAAGCAGATCTTTTAACTATTGCTGATGGTACATTAAAACATCATAGTCAAAAACTTAGTGCTTTAATATTCTCATACTTGATGAAATAAGGGGTGAGGTTTATGTCTTTTACAGGCACTGTTAAGAATGAAATAACAACATTAAAATTAACTGAAACTGCTAAAATAGCTTTAATTTCAGGATTTTTTCGTAATAATTATCAAATAATAAAAGATTCTATTGCAATTAGTAGTGAAAACGAAAGGGTTATAAATTACTTAAAAGATTTACTTGATAGTTATGAAGAGATATCTTATGAAGAGGAATTATTAGATAATAATAATTTTAGTAAAAATAAGCTTAAAGCTTTAGTTATTTCTAAAGGAGATACTTTTATTAGAGAAAATTTTTGTATTGATAGTGAAGTTGTTCCTAGTTATTTAGTAGAGTTAGATGATGAAGTTAGAGGATATTTAAGAGGTGTTTTTTTAAGTAGTGGTAGTGTTAATGATCCTAAGACTAGTAGATATCATTTAGAGTTTTTAATTGAGAAGGGGGATGAAGCGGTTTTTGTTCAGAAACTTCTTAATACTTATTCATTAAATGTAAAACTATTAAGTCGTGATAAAGGATTTATGCTATATATTAAAGAAGCTGATAAGATAAGTGATTTTTTGAAGATAATTGGTTGTAGTAAAGCAGTACTATATTATGAAGAGATAAGAGTTTATAGAGATGCTAAAAATAAGACTAATCGTCTTAATAATTGTGAACAAGCTAATATGGATAGAGTAATAGATTCTGCTATGGAACAATTAAAATATATTAAAATACTTGAAGATAATATGGCTATAGAATTACTTGATGATAAGACTAAAGAAGCTTTAGAATATCGTAAAAAATACCAAGAAGCTTCTCTTAAAGAACTTAGTGAGATTATTAGTTTAGAAACTGGTAAAAGAATCACTAAGTCAGGACTTAATCATAGATTTAGAAAGATTAGAGAGTTAGCACTTAAATTTTTGAACAATTAAAACTAGTCAATTTTAGATGACTAGTTTTAATATTACATAAGATTTATTATTTGCTTTTTAGAAAGACCGGTTATTTCACTAATTAAAGGTATTTCCATTTTTTTAGAAAGCATTGATTTAGGGATAGACTTTTTTTCACTAGTAGCCCCAACTTTTTTCCCTTGCTCAATTCCTTGTTCAATGCCTTGTTCTCTAGCAATATTACTATGATACTCTATCTTTAAAGCTTCTTCTTCTTTTCTTCTTTTCTCAGGATCATAAAGCCCTATATTATCAATGTTATCTGTTAGTTCATATAATCTCTTTGAAACTTCCATTAATTCATCGTCTCCTTCCGCTATTTTTTTAATTTCTAAATAATCATCTAACATTAATATTACTAACTCTTTATCTAGTTTAGTTAACTCTTCTCCATTAAGATACTTATTATAACTTTTTATCATATCTATATGTATCTTTTCACTTGTTTTAGTTTCTATTATATTTTCATTGTTTTTCATATAAAATTTAGAGATATTTTCTTTTCCTAGACATTCTTCAAAATTATCAAAGATATCAAAGTTAATCTGGATTACTTTTATTTTTTTACTATACTCTTCACCTTTACTTAATAATTCACCCTTTATTTTACAAAAGTAGGCATCATTTCGCTCTATTAGGCCATCCCAGTATCCACGATTACATTCTAAGTTAATAATATAGCCTGGTAATTTAAAGATAAAATCAGATACTTTTTTCTTTTCTAGAGCATTAGATATTTTATATTCAACATTCTGTTCTTTGAAGTTTTTAATAATAAAAGCTTTATCTAGTCCAGTTAATTTAGATATCATGTCTCCTAAATATAGAAGACAACCACCCATAATAGCTTTAAAAACAGAGTCAAGTGTTCCTTCATAAACAAAGTTATTAGATATCGTATAATCTCTAATCTTTTCATTAGAGACATTCTTAGGAATATTTTTAATTCGTTTTTTTATCATAAAACCTCCTTGCAAGTGTTATAGCATAGTCTATAAATGATTGCAAAAAGGTAATTTTCAAAATTTAAGAAAAATAACTCTTCAATTTAATATTTTCCCTAGAAGAATTTTAAATATTCATATCAATAATTCTCTCAATTTGCAAAATTCATAGTTTTTTCAAAAATATTAAATTTTCCTCCTTTCCCCCATCTTTTATACAAGTCTCCCATCTATCTATAATGTATCATAATAGATAGATGTTGTCAATTATATATTTTTATACTTTATATTTGTTTAATAGTATGATAAATTTGAATAGAGGAAGGTGTTTTTATCTATAAGGAAATTGCGTTTTTTTGGATAAAAATCGAATTTATGTAGTACACTTAAGTTACAAGAAAGAGGGTTCGTATTATGGAAATATATAGAGCATATAAATTCAGATTATATCCAAATGAAGGACAAAAAATATTAATACATAAAACCCCATTTAGAGTAGGTGTTTTCTTTTACTTTTAATATTTTTGCAATATCCTTTTGTTTTAAATTATTCTTGTGACGAAGTATTGCCATTCTATTTCTTATTTCTACCAATTTAATCACCAGTTTTATTGTAAGTATGAAAAGTTAATACTTAAACATAATCGGACTTTATGTGTTAAAAAGTGAAAAAAGTTGTAATTTTGAAAATTTAGATGTTTTTAGATTTAGATATTTTATTTTTCTCTAGGGAATTTTTAAATTTGCTTATAAAAATACTTTGAATTTTGAAAAATTGTAATTTTTCAAAGTTTTTCTTTTCTGTTATAGTGTCTTTAGAAAGAGATATTATAAGAAAGGAGGGACTTTTATATTTAGTGAATATGTTAAACCTATGGAAGTAATTGTTGATAGAATAGAGAATAATTTAGTAGTGGTTGAACTAGATAAAGGAAAAGTTATGACTTATAGAATAGATAAACTTCCTACTGTTAAAGAAGGGGATGTTTTAGAAATTAATAGTGACACTAAAGAAGTTTTTGTTAATAAGAAGAAAACTAAACAACGTAAGAAGAAAATAAAAAAACTAATGGATAAAGTCTTTGTAGATTAGAGAACTTTATCTATTAGTCCATACTCTTTAGCTTCCTTAGCTTCTAAGAAATAATCTCTTTCTGTATCTTGTTCTATTTTTTCTAATTTTTGTTTAGTATTTAAAGCTAGAATCTTGTTTAGCTTTTTTTTAGTTTTAATGATATGCTCTGCTGCTATCTTAATCTCTGTCGCTTGACCTTCTGCTCCTCCTAATGGTTGATGTATCATTACTTCACTATTAGGTAGAGCATATCTTTTGCCTTTTTTACCACTAGATAGGAGAAAAGCTGCCATGGATGCAGATAGTCCCATACAAATAGTGGAGACATCACTCTTAATTAAATTCATTGTATCATAGATAGCGAAACCTGCTGTTACAGAGCCTCCTGGGGAATTAATATAAAGAGATATATCTTCATGATTTAGAGAATCTAGGTAGAGTAGTTCTGCAACAATAGTATTAGCAGATTCATCATTAATAGTACCACTTAATATAATTATTCTATTCTTTAACAACTTAGAAAAGATATCATAACTTCTTTCACCATTTATTTCTTTATCTACAATCATTGGTATTAGATTCATATTATCACCTAATTCTACTATATCCAAATAAACTTTAAATTATACCTTACAAGATGTGGCAAAATTATTAGACTTTGTATGTTAATTTTGGTATAATCATATATAGAATTAAGAGGGTGTTAAGATGATTGAAGAAGTTAAAGTAACAATAAATGGTAAAGAAGAGATAGTACCTCGTGGTACAACCTTATTGCAATTAAGTAAAGAATATCAGAAAGATTATCGTTTTCCTATTATTCTTGCAAGTGTTAATAATATATATAAAGAACTTAGTTATGTAGTTAATGATCCTTGCGGAATAACTTTTTTCGATTTGAATTCTAAGATAGGTAATAGAACTCATATTTCTGGGTTAACGTTTTTACTTATAGTTGCTGTTAAAGAGATATTTGGACTAGATGCTAATATTATAGTAATGCATTCATTAGATAAAGGAATTTATATTAAAACAAGTTTTCCACTTACAGAGACAATACTTAAATCAATCGCTAGAAAGATGTTAAAACTAGTAGATATGGATTTATCTATTACTAAAGTTAGTGTAGAAAGAATATCTGCTATACATTATTTTGAGAGTATTAATGACTTAGCTAAAGCTAAGATTATGAAATATAATACTAATACATTTATTACTCTTTATAGATTAGGTAATTATTATAACTACTTTTATGGTAAGATGCCTCCTTCTACTTCTTGTCTAAAAGACTTTAAATTAACTTATGTAGATGATAATGGTTTTGTACTTCAATTTCCTACAGAATATTCTCATAATCAAATTAAAGCTTATACTCATCATCCTAATATGTTTAAAGTCTTTAAAGAATGTAGAGATTGGACTAAATTAATGAAAATAGAAACTATTGCAGATTTAAATGAAGTTGTTAGTCGTGGGAAGATTGCAGATTTAATTAGAATAGATGAAACTTTACAGAGTAATAGATTACTTTCTGTTGCTAGAAAGATAGTAGATAATAAAAAAGATAAAAAAATTATTTTACTTGCAGGTCCATCTTCTAGTGGTAAGACTACAACTACTACTAAACTATGTATGTATTTAAAGAGTTTTGGACTTAATCCTAAAATGATTAGTATGGATGATTACTTTGTAGATAGAGATAAAACACCAGTTAATGAAAAAGGTGAGAAAGATTATGAGTGTTTTGAGGCTGTTGATAATAAGTTATTAACTAAACAAATTAATGAATTATTAGAAGGTAAAGAAGTAATGGCACCTATCTATAACTTTAAAGAAGGAGTTAAAGAGTTTGTTAAAGAATTAAAATTAGATAAAGATGATATCTTGTTAATAGAAGGAATACATGCCTTAAATCCTAAAGTGTTAAAAGAGATACCTGCTAAGAATAAATTTAAAATATATTTATCTGCTTTAACAGAACTTAATATAGATTACCATAATCGTTTTCCTACTACAGATAATAGACTTTTAAGAAGAATAATTAGGGATAATAGGACTAGAGGTTATAATGTAGTAGATACGTTAAAAGTTTGGAATAATGTTAGAAGTGGGGAAGAGAAATATATATTCCCTTATCAAGATGAAGCGGATGTTACTATTAATACAGCTTTAATATATGAGTTAGGTGTATTAAAAACTTATGTTGAACCTTTACTTTATTCAGTAGATGAAGATTCAGCTTATTATGAAGAGGCAAAGAGACTTTTAAATATCTTAAGACTTATATTACCTATACCAAGTGAGAGTATTCCAGATGATTCTATACTTAGAGAATTTATTGGTGGTAGTTGTTATCATGATTAAGACTTTTAGAGTCTTTTTCTTTTTGCTAAAAGGTGTTATTATTGAAGTAGAATAGGTTGATATTATAGATAATAGTGAATGGCAGAACAAGATATGAGGATTATACATAGTAATAAGAAATAGAGTTTACTTGTGAAAGTGTTTTCTAGATTTGGAGGAAAAAGATTATGGGAGAATGCTTTTTATCATTAACGAAAGAAGGTAAAGATTATGAATATATATGAAAAATGTAGGTGGATTTTAATTATAAATATAGTTGTTATATGGTATGTATTATTTGTTTTTGGTCCTTCTGCTATGCTTATTGTTGAATTTAGCTCTTATGCTCTTTTGTTAGCAGGTACTTTATATCTTGTTAATGATAATATTTTTTCATATGTTGAAAAATATAAAAAAATAGCTTTTGTTTTTACTGGTGTACTTATATTATTACATTTTTTTGCAAATATGGATAATATTCGAGATCTTCAATTGTATTCGTTTGTTTATGCTTTTCTTAGGTCTATGTTAATTTTTTTAGCTATTTTAGAAGCTGTTTTTGTAATAGAAGGAATAGTAGTAAAGAAAAAAAGCAAATAAAGGTTTAGATAAATAGTTATAAAACGTATTGGGGTTTATTGACATAATATTAATAATAATATATAATATGTTTCAAATGTGAAGTGGTATTGTTGTTTTTGTGGCTATAATTGTAGTGCTTTTCAGTAAATGTAGAAAAATTTAATAATAATTATTGTATTTTTATTTTATTTATAATGCCATTTTTCTGATAGGGTGGGTTTATGAAGTGTTTGAGTATAATAGTTCCTGTTTATAATAGTGGAACTTATTTAGAAGATTGTTTAAATAGTTTAGTGTTACAAGATGTTTTGGATTTTGAAGTAATTATTGTAGATGATAATTCTAGTGATAATAGTTTAGATATAATTAAAAAATATTGTGAGTTGTTACCTGATATTTTTAAATATATTCATTTAGATGAAAATAAAGGTGTTTCTGTTGCTAGAAATATAGGTCTTAAATATGCTAGTGGTGAATACATTGGTTTTGTTGATAGTGATGATTTTATTCATAGAAATATGTATGGAGATATGTTGACTTTAATAGGTAAGTGTAAAGGTTTAAAAGTTGTAACTACTGGAGTTCAAAGAGTTTTGGAAAAAGATAGTAGTAAATGTTTTATTGAGAGTGACTGTGATAATATTTCACCTATAATTATTGACGTTTCTAAAAATCCGGGCTTTTTATGTTATGAGTCACCAGCTTGTTGTAATAAAATATACCGAAGAGATTTATTTAATGAAGAACCTTTTATTCCTGCTGTTAAATGGGAAGATATAGCATTTGTTTATCCTACTATTTTAAAAGCCTCTGTAATTGGTTTTATTCCATCTAACTATTATTTCTATAGAAGTAATAGTAAAGGAATTATGGCTTCTTGTTTAAGTGTTAATCAAGATATATTTGATATTTTTAAAGTGTGTGATGATATTACTATACAAACAATTAATGATGGTACTTATTATTCATCTAAAGAAGAGATTAGGAAAATACAAATTATTTCTTGCTTAGATAGACTTAGAGAAATATATAATTGGAATATTAGTAATGATAAAAAAATGGAGATTTTAAATGAGTTTAATAAACTTATTATTAGTAAGTATGGTACCTATACTATAAGTGAAGATAGCGAGGAATTTAGTTTTATTAAAGAACTTGATAATTCTATGGAAGTTGTAAATATAGATGATGTTAAGAAGAAAGTGTTGTCTAATATACGAAATACTTAGATTATTGATTAACTGTGATGTTTAGAGATATGAATGAAGTGAAATTACTAAATACAGAAAATGCTTTAGAAGATAACGTTTATAATTATGCTTTATCTCTTGTTGGTAGTGAAGATAGAGTTTTTAACTACTCTGATAAAGTTAAAGTTCATACTAAATAAAAAGGGTAAATGCGACATAATAGTTGCATTTTTATAATGGGAAAATTTTAGAAAATATATTGACAAGTAGTTGCATATAATGTTATAGTATGTTTGCTAATTTAAATTTAGTTTTGCCATGGGCAAAATTTTATTTAAAAGTAAATATGATACACCTGGATATGTGTAAAGAAAGGAGTTAATGATTACAATGCCTACAGTAAATCAATTAGTTCGTAAAGGTAGAGGAAGTAAAACTCGTAAGAGTAAAGCTCCAGTACTTTTAGTAGGAGTTAATACAATTAGAAGAAAACAAACAAATAATCCATCTCCTCAAAAACGTGGAGTATGTACTCGTGTTGGTACTAAGACACCTAAGAAACCAAACTCAGCTTTACGTAAGTATGCTCGTGTTAGATTAAGTAATGGTAAGGAAGTAGATACATACATTCCTGGTATTGGACATAACTTACAAGAGCATAGTGTTGTATTAGTTCGTGGTGGACGTGTTAAGGACTTAATCGGAGTTCGTTATCATATTATTCGTGGCGCACTAGATACAGCGGGAGTTAAAGATAGAAAACAAGGCCGTAGTAAATACGGGGCTAAAAGACCTAAGAATTAATATGTGAAAGAAATCGGAAGGAGGATAAATTATGCGTAAAAGACGTGCTGTTAAAAGAGATATTTTACCAGATCCTATATATAAGTCTAAGACTGTTGCTAAACTAATTAATACAGTTATGCTTGATGGTAAAAAAGGTGTTGCTCAAACTATCGTTTATGATGCTTTTAATATCGTTAAAGAAAAGACTGGTAAAGATTCATTAGAGACTTTTAATCAAGCGATGGAAAATATTAAACCTCTTTTAGAAGTTAAATCTAGAAGAGTTGGTGGTGCTAATTATCAAGTTCCTCAAGAAGTTACTCCAGCAAGAGCAGAAGCTTTAGCTTTACGTTGGTTAGTTGGTTTTTCTAGAAAACGTGGAGGACGTGGAATGGCTGATAATTTAGCTAATGAAATTATAGATGCATCTAATGGAACAGGTGCTGCTGTTAAAAAACGTGAAGATACCCACAGAATGGCAGAAGCTAATAAGGCTTATGCACATTATCGTTGGTAGGAAGGAGAAATTATGGCAAGAGATACGTCTTTAGAGAAGACAAGAAACTTTGGAATTATGGCTCATATCGATGCTGGTAAGACTACAACTACTGAACGTATTTTGTTCCATGGTGGTAATATCCATAAAATTGGAGAAACTCATGATGGTGCTAGTCAAATGGACTGGATGGAACAAGAAAAAGAACGTGGTATTACAATTACAAGTGCTGCTACTACAGTACACTGGAAAAATCATCGTTTTAATATAATCGATACTCCAGGACACGTAGACTTTACTATCGAAGTTAGTCGTAGTTTAAGAGTTTTAGATGGTTCTGTAGCTTTGCTTGATGCTCAAGCTGGTGTTGAACCTCAAATGGAAACAGTTTGGAGACAAGCTGATGAATTTATGGTACCTAGAATTATTTTTGCTAATAAAATGGGTAAAATGGGTGCTGACTTTAATTATAGTCTTAAATCAATAAAAGATCGTTTAGGAGTTAATGCTAAACCTATTGAATGGCCAATTGGGGCTGAAGATGATTTCCGTGGAGTTATTGATTTAGTTACTATGAAAGCAATTGAGTTTGATGGTAAGCCTGAAGAGGAAGCTAAGGAGATAGATATTCCTGCTGACTTAAAAGACTTAGTAGAAGAGAAACATGCTGACTTAATTGAAGCGACCGCTGAATTTGATGATGAAATGATGGAAACATACTTAGAAGGTGGAGAAGTAACTGTTGAAATGATTAAACGTGCTATTCGTAAAGGATGCCTTGCAACTAAGTTCTTCCCAGTTATGTGTGGAGATGCTTTAGGTAATAAGGGTATTAAACCTTTAATGGATGCAGTTATTGATTATTTACCAAGTCCACTTGATGTTGAATCAATTAAAGGACATAACTTAAAAGGTGAAGAGGAAGTTCGTCATCCAAGTGATAATGAACCATTTAGTGCATTAGCATTTAAAGTTATGACTGATCCTTTTGTTGGACGTTTAACATTCTTTAGAGTTTATTCAGGACATTTAGCTAGTGGTAGTTATGTACTTAACTCTACTAAAGATGTTAAAGAAAGAATTGGTCGTATATTACAAATGCATGCTAATACTCGTAAAGAAATTAGTGATGTGTATACTGGTGATATAGCGGCTGCTGTTGGACTTAAGAATACTACTACTGGAGATACATTATGTGATGAGAAGAAACCTATTATCTTAGAGAAACTTATTGTTCCTGAGCCAGTTATTCAACTTGCTGTTGAACCTAAGAGTAAGGCAGATCAAGATAAGATGGCACTTGCATTACAAAAACTTGCTGAAGAAGATCCAACATTTAAAGTTCATACTGATCATGAAACAGGTCAAACTGTTATCGCTGGTATGGGTGAGTTACACCTTGATGTATTAGTTGATCGTATGAAACGTGAATTCCATGTTGAAGCTAATGTTGGTGCACCACAAGTTGCTTATCGTGAAACTATTAAGCAAACTGCTGAATGTGAAGGTAAGTATATTAAGCAATCTGGTGGACGTGGACAATATGGACATGTTTGGATTAAGTTTGAACCAAATCAAGATAAAGGTTATGAATTTGTTGATCAAATCGTAGGTGGTGTTGTTCCTCGTGAATATATTCCTGTTGTAGATAAGGGATTACAAGAAGCAATGCAAACTGGTATTTTAGCAGGATATCCTATGATTGATGTTAAAGCAACATTATATGATGGTTCATACCATGATGTTGACTCTAGTGAAATGGCATTCAAGATTGCTGCATCTATGGCTTTAAAAGAAGCTAAGAATAAATGTCAAGCAGTATTACTTGAACCAATCATGAAAGTTGATGTTACTACCCCTGATGAATACTTCGGTAACGTTATGGGAGACTTAACTAGTAGACGTGGTCGTCCACTAGGACAAGAGTCACTTGGAAACGTGGTTAAATTATCAGCAATGGTTCCACTTTCTGAGATGTTTGGATATGCTACTAACTTACGTAGTAATACTCAAGGTAGAGGTAACTTTGTTATGACATTTGATCATTATGAAGAAGTACCTAAAAATATTGCTGAAGAAATTATTAAAAAGAGTGGAAATTAATAGAAACTCTATAAAATTAGTTCTAAACAGTTGCAAATTTAGTAATTGTTAGATAAAATATATAATGAAATTAAAAGAGGAGGAAAAAAATATGGCAAAACAAAAATTTGATCGTTCAAAACCACATGTTAACATTGGTACAATTGGACACGTAGATCATGGTAAAACTACATTAACTGCAGCTATTACTAAATGTTTACATGATAAAAACCCTGCATGGGCTGATTTTACAGATTATGCAAACATTGATAAAGCTCCAGAAGAAAGAGAACGTGGTATTACAATTAATACTGCACACGTAGAATACCAAACTGAAAAACGTCATTATGCTCACGTTGACTGCCCAGGACATGCTGACTATGTTAAAAACATGATTACTGGTGCTGCTCAAATGGATGGTGCAATTCTTGTAATTGCTGCTACTGATGGAGCTATGGCTCAAACTCGTGAACACATCCTATTATCACGTCAAGTTGGAGTACCTCGTATGGTTGTATTCTTAAACAAATGTGATATGGTTGATGATGATGAGTTAATCGATTTAGTTGAAATGGAAGTTCGTGATTTATTAAACGAATATGGATTTGATGGAGATAATACTCCAGTTATTAAGGGTTCTGCTCTTAAAGCTCTTGAAGGAGAAGAGAAATATGTTAACGCAATCTATGAACTTATGGATGCTGTTGATGAATGGATTCCAACTCCTGAACGTGATACTGATAAACCTTTCTTAATGAGTATTGAAGATGTATTCACTATTACAGGTCGTGGTACAGTTGTTACTGGACGTGTTGAACGTGGACAATTAAAACTTAACGATGAAGTTGAAATCGTTGGTATCCGTGATACTCAAAAGACAGTTGTTACTGGTATCGAAATGTTTAGAAAACAACTTGATTATGCAGAAGCTGGAGATAATGCAGGAGTTTTACTTCGTGGTATCTCTCGTGAACAAGTTGAACGTGGACAAGTTCTTGCTAAACCTGGTAGTGTTAAACCTCATAGTAAATTTAAAGCTGAAGTTTACGTACTAAGTAAAGAAGAAGGTGGACGTCATACTCCATTCTTCAGTAACTATCGTCCACAATTCTATTTCAGAACTACTGATGTTACTGGTGTAATTACTTTACCAGAAGGTGTAGAAATGGTTATGCCTGGTGATAACGTAACAATGGAAGTTGAATTAATTCACCCAATTGCTATTGAAAAAGGTACTAAGTTCTCTATCCGTGAGGGTGGACGTACTGTTGGTGCTGGTGTTGTTTCTGAAATCGAAGGATAATAGAAGCTTAAAAGAAGTCTTAGGACTTCTTTTTTTGTTTGATATGTGATATACTTTTTATGGTGTTTAATATGAATAGAAAAGAGATTATTTTAGGGGTTATAGGCATCATTGTAATAGTAGTAGTTGCTTTTTTCCTTGCTAATATTATTCATGATAATCATGTAAAGTCTCTTAGGGAAGAAGAAAATAATGAGCAAGAAGCGAAGAAAGAAGAAAAACTTGAAGTAGATGGAGTAGAAATTAACTTTAAGACTTATAGAGTTGATAGTAGTTTCTTTTTAAATGTTCCTGATACTTTTACAATGTTAGATGAGGCGACATTAAAGTCTAAATATAACTATAATAATCGTCCTGAACTTGTATTTATGAGTAATGACGATTTAGAGCATATTTTTGTAAGTACTACTAATGAAGATATGACTGATGATGGGTTAGAAGCTTATCTTAATAATAGGATAGCAGGACTTACTAATATGACTGTAATAGATAGTGGAGTTTATCAGGAGCATGATAAGACTTTTGCAAAATTAGTGGCAACAGATGCGAATACATATTATAATCTTAGATTTTTTACTTTTGATAATAAACTAGTTACTATTGAGTTTAATACCCCAGTTGGTGTTTATGAAGAGTGGGAAGATGTTGCTAATGAAGTAATGGATAGTATATGTTTTAGTGAAGACGATATAAAAAAATATTCTAGCGATTAGAATATTTTTATTTCTTTTTCTCTTTGTTTAAATTCTTATATAAATTATAAGGTAGAGGACTAATAATAAGTTCAAATTCTCCTATATATTCAGTTACTAATGAATTAAAGCCTAGTTTCATTTCGTTAAGACCACTGTATTTGTTAATATTTGTAAAATCACCACTTACAGCATTTAAATTTATGTATTTAATATTCTTATTTTTGTAGTCATTTATCATTTTCCATTTTATAAGATAGTTTGGATTTAAAGTTTTAAAACTTTGATTAAATCCTTCTATTATTAAATAACAGACATTGTCATAAGTTAAATTTAGAGATGTTCCGATAATTAGACCTTCAGGATTTTCTTTTAGTAAATTAGTAGCCCAGACAAGATTCTTTTTGTAAGTGTTTACTAATTTGTCAGATTCCATTTTTTCATTAATTAGTTTCTTTTTAGTATTTTCATTTTTACTACTTTGTATTTTATTAGCTAGGTCATTATTTACTTCTATTTCTCTTTCATATTGTAATCTACTAGTGATAACAAAAGTTTCTGTATTTAGTTTAGCAAAGTATAAATCAATGCCTGTATCAAAGTTATTATATAAATCTATATAATAATTTAATGGTTTATCATATTTCTTCTTTATTAGATCATAAAATGTAGGAAGATCATCTTTAGATCCTTTATATATTTCTATTCCACTCCTAATAGCTTTCTTAATCTTGTGTCTTACTCTTTTTTCAAAGCTTTGATATATATCTTTAATATCATCATTTAGAGTAATAATCGCTTCAAATCTTGGTTTTTTACTTTCAAAGAATAGATTTGGTCCTAAATAGTTATATCCTGAGGCTTTTAGGTTTTCTAATGCAATATTCGCTTCATTATTAATATTCATTATTTTACCATCTTTATCTCTTATATTAACGGGAAGATAGGGATCAATTGTAATAGAAATAAAGCCTTGTTTACTTAGTAATTTCTTTAGTCTAGTTGTGAATTCTTTTAAGTTGTTAATATTAGTGTAGTCGAAAAGAAAACCACGTGGGGCATAGGCAATTTTGTAGTTCATCATTACTTCTTTATATAGAAGTAGAGATGCTCCTAAAAGATTATCTGAATCATCTACAATACCGATGTAATGAATATCATAACCATTATTTTTTATAGTTTTACCATAAGCTGATGTTTGATAATAGTTACGGTATTTGTGAGTATTTGCAAATTTGTCAAAACTTATTTCATCTAGAGTTATTATTTTCATATAAGACCACACTTTCTTTTATTAAATTATATCAATATATTGATTACTTTTCAATTAAAGGGTTTAAATATTTCTATTATTTAGTATAATGTTATTGAAGGAAACGAGTGATGATTATGTTTGAAAATAAAAAAATATTAGTATTAGGGATGGCACGTAGTGGCTATGAAGTATGTAGATATTTAAGTAAATATGATAATACTATTATCTTAAATGATGGAGGGAGTCGAGATAAGCAGGATGAGAAGAAGGTTTTAGAACTAGAGGAGCTTGGTGTTACTTTAATATTTGATAGTCATCCTGATGATTTACTTGATGATAGTTTTGATTATGTTATTAAAAATCCTGGTATTAGAAATAATCATAAGTATGTAGTTAGGGCGAAAGAGTTAGGAATAGAAGTTATTAATGAAGCAGAGATGGCTTATAGATTATTACCTAATGATGTTACATTAATTGGTATTACTGGTACTAATGGTAAGACTACTACGACAACTCTTACTTATGAGATGATAAAGAAGAGTGGTAAGAGAGTGCATTTAGCAGGTAATATTGGTTATCCTTTGTGTAGTTTTTTAGAAAAGTTAGAGAGTGGAGATATTATCGTGATGGAAGTATCTTGTCAACAACTTGCTAATATGAAAGAGTTTAGACCTCATATTGCTTTAATGACTAATTTGGCTGAAGCTCATATAGATTTCTTTGGTAGTTATGATGAATATAAAAAAGTAAAACTTAAACTTTTTGCAAATCAGCGTGATGATGATATTGCTATCTTAAATATAGAAAATGATGAAGTAATGAAGGGCACTACTGATATTAAGAGTAATGTTAAGTACTTTTCTTCTAAACATGAGATAAATGGAGCATATATGATAGATGATAAACTTTATTATTATGATGAATTTATTATGAATAGAGATGAGTTCTTACTTAAAGGTAATCATAATGTTGAGAATGCTTTAGGGGCAATGATGATTGCAAAAGAAGTGGGAGTTGATAATGAATCAATAGTTAGTGTTTTAAAGACATTTACTGGTGTTAGACATAGATTAGAGTTTATAGATAAAGTTAATGGTGTAGATTATTATAATGATACAGAAGCGACTAATACTAAGTGTACTACTATTGCTTTATCATCATTTGATAAGAATGTTATCTTAATACTTGGAGGACTTGAAAGAGGTCAAGATTTTCATGATTTAGATAATTTTATTAGTCCAGTTAAAGAGATAGTTGGTATTGGAGAGTGCCGTGATAGAGTTAAAGAATATGGTGATAGTGTTGGTATTAAGACTAATACTTTTGAAAAATTAGTTGAGGCGATGAACTATATCAATAGTGTTGTAGAGAGTGGAGATACAGTGTTACTTAGTCCTGCATCTGCATCATGGGATCAATATAAACAATGTGAGGATAGAGGGGATGAATTTAGAGATATAGTTAGGGGCATTAAAGATAGTGAAAAATAGTATAAATAGTGCTAAAATAGGAAATAAAGAATTGATTAATTTACTTATTGATGTGGCAAATGAAAATAATGTAGATATACAAGAAGATAGTTTATCAATAATACATGATATTATTTTGGAATATAAGGTGTTATGTGAGCATTTAAGGAAAGATTATGTTGTAGGAGATTTAGATACATTTAAAATGGCATCTTGTTTGCTTGTTTCTATTAATAGACATGGTTTTACTGAGGATAGTTTTGTTAATGCTTCTATAGCGGTAGACGCAGCATATAAAATGTGCGAAAAACCTTATATAAATGTAAGAAATGCTACAATAAAATTAGAAGAAGTTGATTTTAAAGAAGTATTTAAAGATGATATGGAATTTTATCAGACTACTAAAAATATGTTAATTAATTCTTTAATTTATGAGAAAGGTTCTTCTTTGACTTATTTTTTAAATTTAGAGCAATTTTATAATGTTGCTTTAGAAAGAAAATATCAATATGTTAAAACTGCTATTTGCAAGAAACATAAGAAAAGAAAACATTAATTTGTTTATTGAAGTTTAGGAGGTTTAAATATGATGACTAGTTTTAAAAATGAAGATTATAATACTTTAATACTTACTTTTGATAAGAATAGTGATATTGTTACTTTTGAAAAAGATATAAGAGAAGCAGAAGAACTTGGGTTTAAGTATTTGTTTAGAATATTTGTTTCTTATGGTAGAAATAATCCTGCTAATTATGGGTCTAAAATTAACGAGCTTAATTTACAAGTTGATGAGCTTTTAAAAGAAAGTTCTCTTACTGATGTTTCCTATACTGCTAGTGTATTGGGAGATTATTTTCCTGAAGCTTATGCTGTTGTTGCTGATGAAGAAGACGTAACTACTATTGTTCCTGTGAGAATGGCTTCTGCTATATCAATGAGAGAGTTTAAGAATAAGAAAAATGTGAAACAAAATGTAAAGAAATGTTAAAAATGTTTCACGTTTTTTGCTTTTGTTGTATAATATGTTTAAGAAAGAGGTGTGGTATTTATGAATGACAATGTCGAGATAATGAACATTTTACATTATAAACATAATTTAGAGGAACAACTTAATAATATGATTTGTGGTTCTATTGAAGTTAGAGAAAAAGATGCAAAGAAATATATTTATGTACACTATAGAGAGCTTGGTAGAAACGTATCTAAGTATGTAGGGGAATATAGTGATGATTTGTATAACTTGATTTTAAATAATAATCTAAAGTCTAAAGAGTTAAAGAAAGAAATAAAAACTTTAGAAAAAAAGTTAAAGGAGTTAAATTATCAAGAGAGTGAACTTAGTGATGAAGTTAAACTTAATATAGATTTTGCTAAGAGAAACTTAGTAGATTCTATTTATAATCAAGCGATGTTAGAAGGCGTAGTTACTACTTATGCGGATACAGAAAGTATCATAGAAGGAGGTAAAGTAAATGGAATGACTTCTACTGATATTATGAAAGTTGTTAATTTAAAACATGCTTGGGAGTTTGTTTTAGATGAAAATGTTATTATGGCAGAAGAGAACTTTTCTTTCTTATCACAAATTAATAAGTTAGTTCTTGAAGGCTTTTATTATAATGCAGGTAAAGTGAGAAGTACTCCTGCTAAGATAGGTGGGACTACTTGGATGCCTAGTATTCCTTTGGAAAGTCAAGTAGTAGAAGAGTTAAACGTGCTTTTAAATAGTGATTTAGATGATGTTAGTCTTGCTATAGAGTTATTGTTATATGTTATGAAAAGACAGATATTTATTGACGGTAATAAGAGAACTGCTGTTATTATTGCTAATCATCATTTAATATCAAGAGGACTAGGGATTATCTCTATTCCAAGAGATTTGGTAGAAGATTATAAGAAAATGTTAATTATGTATTATGAGGGAAAAGATACTGATAAGATTAAACAATTTTTAAAAGATAAATGTTATGTTAGTTTGAAAGGATGATTGAAATGAAAAGAATGGAAAATAATGATGAATTGATGCTTATATATACTTTTAATTCTAGTAATGCTGTTATTCCAGAATGTCAGAGAGATTTGTATGAGGCATCATTGTTAGGTATTAAAAATGTTAGACTATTTCAGTCTTTTACCGATGAAGATAGAGAAGTTGATTATTTGCGAAGTCAAAAAGTTTGTGATAAATTAGTTAAAACTTGTCAAATATTAGGTTATGATTTAATAGAAATTAATGGTTCAATTAAAGGTAAAGGCTTTTCTCCTCAAATTGTTTCTTATGATAGAGATAGTAGATTAATAAAACCTACTAGATGGTTTAATCTTCAAAATTTTATAGATAATAATTCTAGTACTTTAGAGAGTAGAGAAAGAGTGGGAAAAAGATTAATTAAAAGAAAAAATAATGCAGTAAATAGAGAAACAGTGTTATAATATAGTTGTTTAGAAAGGATGATTTTATGAATATTAAAAATATTATAGGAAGAGAAATATTAGATTCAAGAGGTAATCCTACTGTTGAAGTAGATGTAATACTTGATAATGGTGTTATGGGTAGGGCTGCTGTACCTAGTGGGGCTTCTACAGGTGAAAGAGAAGCTTTAGAAATGAGAGATGGAGATAAGAGTAGATTTAATGGTAAAGGGGTATTAAATGCTGTTAGTAATGTTAATACTGTCTTACGTGATAATCTAATTGGAATGGATGTTACTAAACAAAAAGAAATAGATTATAAAATGTTAGAGTTAGATGGTACTAAGACTAAGAGTAAGTTAGGTGCTAATGCTATACTTGGTGTTTCTATGGCTTGTTTAAAAGCTGCGGCTATTGCTTGTGGAAAAGAGTTATATGAATATGTTGGAAATGGTAAGACTTTACCTGTTCCTATGATGAATATCATTAATGGAGGAGCTCATGCTGATAACTCATTAGATTTTCAAGAGTATATGATTATTCCTCAAAGAGATACTATTCATGAAAGAGTTAGAGTAGGGGCTGAAGTATTCCATAGTCTTAAAAATGTTTTAAATGAAAAGGGATATGCTACTAGTGTTGGAGATGAAGGTGGTTTTGCTCCTAATCTTAAGACTAATAAAGAAGGATTTGAGTTAATTACTGAAGCAGTTAAAAGGGCTGGATATGAGCCAGGAAAAGACGTTTGTTATGCCATTGATGTTGCAGCATCAGAGTTCTATAGTGATGGTAAATATAACCTTGTAGGTGAAGGTAAAGTACTTAGTACTGATGAGTTAATTAAATACTATGAAGATTTAGTTAATACTTATCCAATTATTTCTATTGAAGATCCAGTTGATGAGAATGATTGGGAGGGGTTTAGTAAAGTAACAGAATTACTTGGAGATAGAATTCAACTTGTTGGTGATGATTTATTTGTTACTAATAAAGAATGCTTACAAAAAGGTATTGATAATAAAGCTGGTAATGCAATACTATTAAAAGTAAATCAAATTGGTACTATTACTGAAACACTTGAGACTATTGAACTTGCTAAAGCACATAATTATAAAACAGTTATTTCTCATAGAAGTGGAGAGACTGAAGATACAACAATAGCAGATTTAGCTGTTGGACTTGATTTAGGTCAAATTAAGACTGGTTCTATGTCTAGAACAGATAGAATTTGTAAATATAATCAGTTAATGAGAATCGAAGAAGAGCTTAGTAGATAGGCTCTTTTACTTGCATTTCTTTAGTGTTTATGCTATTATATTAACAGTTTAAAAGAAATCTATCGGAGGTGTAAACTATGCAAATAGCTTTATTAATTATATCAATACTATTAATAATAATTGTACTATTACAAAGTGGTAAAGCTGAAAGTGCTGCACAAATTCTTTCAGGTAACTCTACTGACTTATTTAAGAATAGAAAAGAAAGAGGTAGTGAGTTAGTTATTACTAGAATAACAATGGTATTAGGAGCTGCTTTCTTTATTATTTGTTTAGTATATTCATTTATGTAAAAGACATGAAATATTGTCTTTTTTCTTTTACATTGTGTTAAATATAGAGTAAAATGTTATTAAGAATTGAGGTTGATAGAATGAGAGAAGATATATTAAATATATTAGAAGAAGCAGGTAAAAGTCTTAGTGTTTTTGAGATTGAAGAAAAATTAGGTAGTGATAATCTTGAGGAATTATTAAAAGTACTTAAAGAACTTGAAATTGAGACGTTAGTTTATCATACTAATAAAGATAAATATATGTTATTTGAAGATAGTCATCTACTTAAAGGAATACTTCATTCTAATAAGAAGGGCTTTGGCTTTGTTGATGTAGATAATTCTGATGTTGATATTTATATTCCTAAAGAAAATATAAATGGGGCTTTACACGGAGATTTAGTAGTTGTTGAACTTGTAAATAAAAAAGGGTTTGATAGAGTAGAAGGTAGAATTGTTAAAGTTTTAAAACATGAAAGTAATACTTATGTGGGAGAGATTAACTTTAAGAATAATATTGGTTATGTTACTTTAGATGAAGATAAAGTTAATTTAGAGGTTGTAATTGCTAAAGAAAATAGTCTTAATGCTGTTGATGGACATAAAGTAGTTGTAGAGATTGTTAAGAGAATTAGTAATAAGAAGGCAGAAGGTAAGGTTGTTAAAATAATAGGACATAAGAATGATCCTGGTGTTGATATTTTATCAATTGTATATAAATATGATATTAATACTAG
>CALVIP010000001.1 GCA_944331715.1 uncultured Bacilli bacterium | reverse complement strand
ATGATGAGTATTCTTTTAGTAAAGAGAGATGATTATCCTTTTAAAGATAAGTGGTGTCTACCTGGAGGATTTTTAGATCCTAATACGGAAACTTTAGAAGAATGTGCAAAAAGAGTATTAAAAAGGGAAACTAATCTATCTAATATCTATTTAGAACAATTATATACTTATGATGCAATTGATAGAGATCCAAGAACAAGAGTAGTTTCAACAGCATTTATCGCTTTAGTAGATAAGAATAGATTAACAGAAATGATTAATCCTAATGCATGTTGGTTTGATGTTATATTAATTGAAGAAAAAGATAATATAGTAGATATTTCTTTAACTAATGGAGTTGAAAATATTAATCTATCAATTAAAAAGACTTTAAGAGAAAAGACTACCGATAGATATAGTTTTAAAGCAAGAAAAAATGTTTTGGCATTTGATCATGATTTAGTAGTATTAGCAGGAATAGAGCGTTTAAAAAATAAATTAAATTATACTGATATCGTCTTTAATATGATGCCTGAATACTTTACTTTAGGTGAGTTACAACAAGTTTATGAAGTAATACTTAATAAGAAGTTATTAGATCCTGCTTTTAGAAGAATTATTAAAGATAAAGTAGTTAAAACTGATAAAATGAGAACTGGAGAAGGGCATAGACCATCAGTATTATTTAAATATAGGAAGAAAAATGATTAAGATAAATAGAATAAAACTATTTGTTAATGACAACTTAAAATCTAGAAAAATTGCTGATATTGTTAAATCTAAATTAAATGAGAATGGCTTTAAAATCGTTACTAAAAACTATGATTTAGGAATAGCGATTGGGGGAGATGGAGCTTTTCTTAGAATGGTTAAAGAGAGTTCTTTTGATAGTAAATGTTATTATATTGGAATAAATACAGGTACACTTGGTTTTGCTCAAGAGATTAGTTTTGATGAAATAGATACCTTTATTAAGAAACTTACTTTAGGAGAGTTAAAGTGTGATAAAATTGGTATAGGAGAAATAGAAGTAGAGACTAAAGATAGTACTTTTAAACACTTTACTTTAAATGAGATAGTTTTAAGAGAACAAGAACTTAATACAGTTAAATTTAAAGTCTTAATTAATGATGAATTATTAGAAAACTATGTAGGAGATGGATTATTAATATCAACTTCATTTGGTTCAACTGCTTATAATCTTAATTTTGGTGGTTCTATCGTCTATAATACTTTTCATACTCTACAACTTACACCTATCGCTCCATTAAACTCTAAAAGTTATAGAAGTCTTTTAAATTCTTTAATAGTTCCTTCTGATAAGATAATATCTATAAGACCAGAAGTAGTTAGTAAAAATGTTCTTATTAGTATAGATGGAGATAATTATAGATATAATGATGTAATAAGAGTAGATACATATATGAAAGATAAGGAAATTAAAGTCCTTAGAATGAATGATTATGATATGATTAAAAAGATTAATGAGAAGTTTTTAAAATAATTATATTAGAGATATTTATGTATCTTAACAATATAATTATTTTTTTTAGTTTGTTTAATTTTTCCTATATACTTAAACTTACCATATTTTCTAATACTAAAAATATCTTCTTCTTTTAAGAGATATGAGGGATTAGTTAATATTTCATAATTTAAAATAACTTCTTTATTCTTAAATTTATCTTTTACTTTACTTCTAGAAGTATTAGTAATATTAGAAACTATAGTGTCAATTCGTTCACTTTTGATGATTAACTCTAGTTCTTTAAACTTTCTTTTATAATCTTTTAAACTATTAATATCTATTTCTTCTAGTTCAATGTAATTGTTCTTAATCTTATTAAAGTTAGTTAAAAAATAATCTTTCATAGAATCTAATAAATAAAAGTAATAGTTATTGTCATCTATTATAATATCGCCAAATACTTCCTTTTCTATATTTAAAGAGAAGATACTACCTAAAATATCTTGATGTCTAAATGCTTCTTTAGTTATTATTTTGAATAATACTACTTTAGGTAGTTTTTCTTTATAAAGAATTACTTTTTCAGCTTCTATAAATGGTTTAAAAATATTAAACTCATCCTTTTTAAAGTATTTACTAACTTCTTTTATCTCATTAGGTTCTAAAAAGAAAGTAGGTTCACCTCTATTTAATCTATCTATATTTTTCTTAATGTTATACATAATTATCCCTTCTTAATTTGTTTCTTATTTTATCATATATTTCTTTTTTTGAAAAATTAGTGTAAAATGAAATAGTAAAGGTAGTGATAATATGTATGATGTAATAGTAGTAGGAGCAGGACCGGCAGGGCTTTTCGCTTCCTTAAATCTTGCTCGTAATAGTAAATTAAAGGTATTACTTGTAGATGAAGGAAAGTTTAGTGAAAAAAGAGTTTGTCCGATGAATGCTAAAGGGACAGCTTGTGTTAATTGTAATCCTTGTAATATTTTATCAGGATATGGTGGAGCGGGTACTTTTTCTGATGGTAAACTTAATTTTATTCCTAAGTTAGGGAAGACAGATTTATTTAAGTATATGGAGAAGAGTGATGCCTATAAACTAATTGATGAAGTAGAGTCTATCTTTAATGAGTTTCATATGGATAGTAAGACTTATCCTAGTAATATGGATGAAGCTTTAAAGCTAGATGAAAAAATTGCAAAGGCAGGGGCTAATCTTTTGATTATTAAACAAAAGCATTTAGGAAGTGATTATTTACCTAAATATATTGAAGATATGGAAAATGCTTTAAGAAAATTAGGTGTTACTTTACTTGATAATTTTAAATGTACTGATATAAGAAAAGAAGAAGATTATTATGTTGTATCTTCTAAGAATGGAGAATATAAGGCTAGAAATGTTATAGTCGCTCCTGGTAGAACTGGTGCTAAATGGGTTCAAGAGCTAGCAGATAAATATAATATTCCATATACATCTCAAAGTATAGAGATTGGAGTTAGAGTAGAAGTTAGAAAAGAGATACTAAAAGAAATTACAGATATTATCTATGACCCAACAATCTTTATTAAGACAAAGACTTATGATGATGAGATTAGAACATTTTGTACTAATCCAGGAGGTTTTGTAGCGAAAGAGAATTACTATGGATATATATGTGTAAATGGTCATGCTCTAAAAGATGTAAAATCCTCTAATTCCAACTTTGCCTTTATCTCTAAAATTAACTTAACAGAGCCTATTACTAATACTAGAGAATATGGTGAATCTATCGCTAAACTATCTAATACTCTTGGAGGAGGTAAACCTATTTTACAGACTCTTAAAGATTTGAGAAGAGGAAGAAGATCTACTAAAGATAGAATAAAGAAAAATTATGTAGAACCAACTTTAAAAGACTATACAGCAGGAGATTTAGCTTTAGCACTACCTCATAGAATTATTACTAATATTTTAGAAGGACTTGAAGTTTTGGATAAAATAATACCTGGAGTTAATAATGGAGAGACTCTTCTTTATGGGCCAGAGATAAAGTTCTTTAGTAATGAAATTACTACTGATAATAATATGAAAATAGAAAGTGAAAATATTTATTTCGTAGGTGATGGTGCTGGTAAAGCCGGTAATATTGTTGCAGCGGCAGCGACAGGTTTAATCGCTTCTAAAGATATAATTGAAAGGATGGAAAAATGAAAGAGTATATGAAAGAATATATTGAAGAAATTGAAAAAAAAATTAATAATAATCATAAATTTAGTAAGGAAGAGATAGATGATTTTCTATTTAAGATGAAGTTATTTCAAAAAGAAAGAGTAATCCATTTAGTAATAACATTATCTTATGTTTTCTTTACAATACTTTTCTTATTTATAACTAAATATATTTTTGCTATGTTTATTATTTTCTTTATATTACTTATCTTTGATGGCTTTTATGTGTATCATTATTTCTTTTTAGAAAATAGCGTTCAATATATGTATAAACAGTATGATAAAATGAAAAAAAGTAGTATAATTAAGAAGAATAGGAAAGAGGGATAATATGAATTTACAAGGAAAAATTGCAGTAGTAACTGGTGGTGCGATGGGTAATGGTAAAGGTATTGTAGAGTCATTACTTAAATATGGAGCATCTGTTGTTATTTTAGATAAATCTAGTGAGTTAACTAATACTGTTAATGAATTAGGTTCTAAAGGATATAAAGTCTTAGGTATTAATGTTGATATAAGTAATAAGAACTTATTAGTACAAGTTGTTGATATTATTAAAAAATACTATGACCATATTGATATCTTAGTAAATAATGCAGGTATTTGTAAGTTAGAGACATTTGAAAATATGACTGATGAGTTACGTGACTTACATTTTGATATTAATATTAAAGGAACTTGGAATGTTACTAAGGTATTACTTCCTATGTTAAGAGCGAGTGGAAAGGCAAGTATTATTAATCTATCTAGTGTTACTGGTCCTATGGTTGCAGATTCTGGAGAAGTAGCTTATGCAACTACAAAGGCTGCGCTTATTGGCTTTACTAAAGCACTTGCTCGTGAAGAAATAGAGCATGGTATTAGAGTTAATGCTATTTTACCAGGATATATTAGAACACCTATGGTTGATGGTATGGCAAAGGAAACTAATGCAAATGACCCTGAAAGTGTAATTAATGGTATTGCTAGTGCTATTCCTATGAAAAGATTAGGAGATCCTAGTGAACTTGGAGAACTTGCATGTTTTCTTGCTAGTGATTCATCTAGTTATATAACAGGAACAAGTATAGTAATAGATGGTGGTTCAACTTTACCTGAGACTGTTACTATGGGAGTTTAAATTTTTGAATAAGGAGGACAAGGTATGAGAAACATTATTATTACTGGCGGTAATGATGGATTAGGTAAAGCTATAGCGGAATTATTAAGCAAAAAAGATAATGTCATTATTATTTCAAAAAAATATGATAATGCTATGAGAATATCAAAAGAAATTCCTAACGCAGAATGTTATACTTGTGATATCACTAAACCAGATGAAGTTAATGATACTATTAAAACTATTATTGAAAAGCAAGGAGATATTGATATTTTAATTAATAATGCTGGTGTATGGTTAGCAGGAGATTTAACTGAAAATACTTATGAACAAATCAGTAATTGTATTGATGTAAATACCAAAGGTCCAATTTATATGACAAAAGCAATTCTGCCAAATATGTATGAACAAGGCAAAGGTTTAATTGTTAATGTCTGTTCACAAGCAAGTTTTGATAGTGATGACTTTTCTACAGTATACAATGCTTCTAAATGGGCAATGAGAGGATTTAATAGATCAATTCAAAAAAATGTTAGTAAAAAAGGAATCAAGGTTACAGGTTTTTATCCTGGATTTATGCAGACAAATATATTTGAAAAAGCAGGAAATGATTATGATACTTCGACAGGGTTAGAGGTAGAGAAAGTTGCTAAAGCAATTGAGTTTATAATAAATTGTGATGAAGATGTAATTATACCTGAATTTGGTATAAAAGATATTGAAAATTATTAATAGTTAAAAGATGATATTGAGTATTAAAGTTCAATATCATTTTTTGACGAATATTCAATTTTTTATGAAAAAAGAGGTCTTATTATAAAATAAGCCTCTTTAGTAGCAGCCTAATCTTGAATTAGGCAATAACCTTCAATTTTCTTGAGCATAACAAAAGTTATGAATGCCGAAGCTAGGCTGGGGCTACTCTCTCCCATTGATGTTTATGTATGTTATTATATACTATACTGCACAAAACGATTTGTCAAATGTTTTTTAAATTATTCTCAAGTATTGTTAACATTTCATTTTTCATATCATCTGTTGCATTATTCCAAATTATTTCCATAAATACTCCCATACCAGGTAGAGTTACTTCATCTTTAGAATTAATTGATTCAACTATCGCTTCTTTAATACTTTCCTTATTATCATTCTTAAAATTATTTAATATATAGTCTTTTATACTCATAAAATCATCTCCTAGACATATCTTTACCAATATTTATAAATTTATACTATAATTTTTATATTCTTTGGTATATAATTAAAACAGAGGTGATAATATGTCAACAGGAATGATTATAGGTATTGTAATAGTTGCAATTATTGTAATATTAGTTATTTGGTATATAGCAACATATAATTCTTTAGTACAACTTAGAAACAGAGTTAAAGATCAATGGAGTCAAATTGATGTTCAATTAAAAAGAAGAGCAGATTTAATTCCTAATTTAGTAGAAACTGTTAAAGGTTATGCTAAACATGAAAGTTCTACTTTAGATGCAGTTATTAATGCAAGAAATAGTTTTAATACTGCGGGAACTAAAGAAGAAGAGATAAAAGCTAGTGGAGAGTTAACTGGTATGTTAAATAGACTATTTGCTTTAGCAGAAGCATATCCAGACCTTAAAGCTAATCAGAACTTTGTTTCACTTCAAAATGATTTAAGAGATACTGAAGATAAGATTAGTACCATGAGACAATTTTATAATGATACAGTACTTACTTATAATAATAAAGTACAAACTATTCCTAGTAATATAGTTGCAAGTATTTCTCATTTTAAAGAAGAATCTTTCTTTGAAATAGATGAGAAAGATAAAGAGACACCTAAAGTATCATTTTAAGACTTGCTTTATGCAAGCTTTTTTTCTAAGGAGTGAATGGGCATGAGTAAAAATAAAAAAGTAATTATACTAATACTAATAATTTTTCTTATTCAATTTTTACCATCAATATTATCAGTGATATTACCATCAGCATCTTCTTTTTTTACAGGTGAACCTACAGATAAGTTTTTAAGTGAGATAGAAATACTTGATGATGGTTCTATTAAGGTGAGAGAACTTATTAAGATGAATGGTGAGTATAATGGTATGGATAGAACTATACTTGCTAGAAGTTTATATAATAATACAAGAAGTTATACCATTAATGATATTAAAGGTAATAATGATTTATATGATGGTGATGAAATTATGAATTTAAGAGTAGGTTCTATTAGTGATGATGGAGAACTTACTTTTGATGACTTTAATAGAGATGTTAATTATTTTGATGAAGTTAGTTATGCAAGTAATGGGGATTCTAAAAAATATACTAATACTTATTATATGGGAGAAGATTATCTAAAAATATATAATTCTAGCGATTTAGATGAAATCTTTTATATAGAGTATACTGTTACTGATGTTGTAGTTGTTCATGAAGATATAGCGGAACTTGCTTGGAATACATTAGGTGATGGTTATAGAGAAAATATAGGAGATTATGAAGTTAAAGTAGTACTTCCTAATAGTGATAGCGATTATAGAGTATGGTTACATGGACCTTTGAATGGAGAAATAGAAAGAACTAATAATAAGGAAACGGTAGGTACATTTAACTTTTTAGGAGCATATAATCCTGTTAGTGTTAGATTAATATTTGATAAATCTTTAGTACCTAATGCTACTAAAGTTAGTGGTTTAATTGCCAAAGATGCAATTATAGATTATCAAACTGAACTTAGTGATGAAGCGAATAGAGAAAGAGAGCGAATTCAAAGACAAAATATGATATTAATAATATCAAGTAGTGTTTGGGCTTTAATTGCAATTAGTCTTGCATTTGGTGTTTATTTAAGAGAGAAAAATATGAAAAAGACTGCCTTTAATATGGAATATTTTAGGGATTTTCCTGCTAGTTATGGTCCTGAAGTATTAGAGTATTTACTTGATAAGAACGTAACTGAGAAGAGTTTATCTGCTACTATACTTAATCTAATATATAAGAAAGTCTTAAAAGTAGAAGTTATAGATAGAAAATTAAAAGATGATTATAAACTAGTATTACAAGAATATGATGAGGCTAGTTTAACTGAAACAGAGAAGATAGCTTTAAACCTTATTATTAATGAGATAGGTAATAGTAAAGAAGTAGTTCTTTCTACTATAAGGAAACATTGTTCTACTTTAAGTAATGCTAATAATGTAATGAATTTATATAATGATTTTATAAGGAAAAGTAAATCTTTAGGTAAAAGTGAGTTATTCTTTGCTACAACTCCAGGTTTAGTAGCTTTCTCAGTTATCTTTAGTTTATTAGGACTTGTCTTAACATTTATTAGTTTTACTTTAGATTTATCTTGGCTTGGAATAATAATTATTATTCTTATGATAGCATTAATTATCTTTGTTATAACTAGAAAGTTCTATACTAAAAAGGGTGCAGAACATTATGCTAAATGGATGGCTCATAAGAAATTCTTAGAAGACTTTAGTAGATTTAATGAAAAAGAGTTACCTGAGGTAACTTTATGGGATAAGTATTTAGTATATGCAACTATTTTAGACTGTGCAGATAAACTTTCTAAAGAAATGGAACTTAAGATGCCTAATATGGATACAACTAATACTACTTATGTAGGTTATAATCCTTATATGACTCATTATATTATAACTACTAATCTTTATTCTAGTATAAATAGTGGAATTCATACTGCCGTAGCATCATCACGTTCCTCAATCGCTGCTAGTCAGTCATCAAGTGGTGGAGGTTTTGGTGGCGGTTCCATTGGTGGAGGAGGCTCCTTCGGAGGTGGAGGCGGTGGAGGCCGTTTCTAATCCTCAAGAAAACATAATATAATTTTAATAATTACATAAGTATTTTCTAAATAACAATAGTGAGTACAATTAGGAAAGATAATAAGCTCACTATTTGTTATTTTTTTATGCATTAATTTACCATCTTTTAGAGGAGTGTCAGTATCTTTTTCTCCCCATAGTATTAGGGTATTGGTATTAATAGAAGATAAGTAATTAGTTAAATCTAAATTAACAATGTTTTTAAAAGTTTCACGCATATTTTCATCTAAGGATTGATAATCACTACTTGAAAACTTATTAAATAAATAAGTCTTAAATTTATGTTTAATTTTTTTAGGTAGATAGTTTGCAAGACTTTGTAGAGTTTTATATAGTTTAAGTCTAAACTTTTTCTTTAAAGTCATTTTAGGTTTAATTCCTGCACTATCTATTAGTATTAAGTTATTAATAGAAACATTATATTTAGAAGATAGGAGTATGGCAATTCTGCCTCCAAATGAATGGGCAATTATATTGGGATTAGTTATGTTTAAGTCATTAAAAAACGTAATAATCATTTCTGTATAATCATCCATAGTTAGATTATAATTAGGAAATTTAGTTTCTCCAAAACCTGGATAATCTATAATATAAACAGTATAATCTATCTTTAAAATATTTATCATTTCTAAAAATGTATTTCTTGTTTCTCCCCATCCAGGTAGTATTACAATTACATCTTTAGAGTCCCCATATTTTTGATAAGATAAATTTATATCTTTATAGTCAATAGTCATATTCAACACCTATTATAAGATATGTAAATATTAAGAATTGTTTAATAAAAAACAAAAAATTAATTTTGCTTTTTCCTCTAATAATCATACATTAATACTTTTTAATATTCTAATGAAGTGATTAGCTTCTCTTAAAACATGATCTGCTAAAAGGGGAACAATTATACTTTTAATTTTACAGTTTAGTATTCCTTCTTCACCAGCTATCTTAAAGTTTCTAAAACTAATAGTTTCATTTAAACTAATATTTTTAAGATTAGGTTGAAAAGTTTTAAATTGTTCTATAATAGCTTCATATTCTTCTGCATATTTATTAGCTTGTTTAATTAATACTTTTTCTGTTGGATCAAGTAATCCTCTTATAAACTCAGCATGTTCTTTCATAATGTTATTCCAGAATAATTCCTGTTCATAAATATAGTTTCTATCAAATGGTTCATTACTTTCTATTTTGTTTAATAAGTTATAATACATTTTCGCTTCATTAATTATATGAGTGATTAACAAAGGATAATTAGTTGTATACATTTTACAAGATAAAACATTATTTAATATATTAGTTTTAAAAGAAATTAAGTTTTGAATAAGGGGTAGTGTTCTTCTATTTATATTGCTAATACTATTTATTAATCTTTCATTTACATTAATCATTCCACTTCTTAACTCTATTTGTCTTCTAGTTATATTACTATCAATTTCTATACCTGATAAATTACTTGTTTTCATCTCTGCTTCTAATGTATTATTAGTAATCATTTCTCCAGCATTTAGAAAATTTTGACTTATATTGTTATTCGCTAGTTCCATTATTCTTGATAGAATGTTAGAAAAGCTTTTTTGAAAGTCATTTGCAATTCTTTTTAGGTCTTTATCTTTTTCCATAAAAGCAGTCTCTAAAAAGAAACTATGTTCTTTCATAATACGGTCAAAGAATAAATGTAATTCTAAAGATAGTCTTACATAATCAGTTCGATTCATTTGTTTTCCTCCCTAATAACAATATATGTGTATTAATTTTAGATAATTCTATAATAAAATATGTTTGTATGAGATGTTATTTAGTTTTTCTTTCTTTTACTTTTTTATAAATATATGTAATTAATAATGCACCTAATAATATATAGATAGGTACTTTTAACTTTTTAACAAAATTATCTAAGATAATCCAATTATTACCTAAAGCATAACCAACATAAACGAAAGCGAAGGTCCAGGGAATGCTACCTAATGTTGTATATATGACAAATTTAAGAAAAGGTACTTTACTAACTCCCATAGGTAAGGAGATAAGTGTTCTAATAATAGGAAAGTTTCTTCCTATAAAAGCAGCCCATGGTCCATATTTATTAAACCATTTATCGCATTTATCGATGTCTTCTTCTTTCATAAAGAAAAATTTACCATAAGTCTTTATAAAAGGTCTTCCTCCAAAATATCCAAAAGCATAAATAATAATGGCACAAAATACACTACCTAAAACTCCTATTAGTAATGCCATAGAAAAAGAAAAGAAACCTCTACCTGCAAGGATACCTGCTGTTGCAAGTATAAGTTCACTTGGAATAATAATTATAACTGCTTCCAGTACCATTCCAATAAACATGCCTAAATAGCCTAGATTAGTCATTAAAGAAGTAATGTATGAGTCCATAGTATCACCTTTAATTAAATATATGTTAAAAATTAATTGTTTATCTCATAAATATTAAGTATAATTTTAGTAAATAATAATACTGAGGTGTTAAGAGTGAAAATTAAACCATTAAGAGTCTTAATTATAGTAACTATATTTATTAGTGTAATATCTATAGGTTGTGGAGTATTTATCTATAATGATATGAAAGCAAGAGAAGAAGCATCTTTAAATGTTTCTAATACTAGAAAATCTTTAATAGAAGATGAAAATGTTTTAATCAAAATAAAATCTAATTATGGAAGTGCTGTTAAGACTACTAAAGATACTAAACTTTATATAAATGATAATGGTAAGTATAAAGATGTTGGTAGTATAAATAAAGATAATATATTAGAACTTGAATCTATTGATAACATTAATTTAAATAATAAATATTTTAAATTATTAGATAATGATTATTATGTGTCTTATAAAGATGTAATACCTACTACTGATACTATTAATAAAAGATATCTTAATTATATAGAGTTTCCTATAGAAGTTACTACTAAAGAAAGTGTTGTTTGTTATGATGAGAATTTTAATGAAGTTTTTACAATAAACATCCCTGTAACTTCTAAAGTTATTGTTAATTTAGATGATTATTATGGTATATCTTTATTATCAAGATTAGTCTATGTCAAAAAGGAAGATGTTAGTAATGTAGTAGAGGTAGATAGTAGTGAAGAGATGGCAGAGTCTGTTCCTGCAATACTTTATCATTTTATCTATTTAAATGGTGATAATAGTTGTAACGATATTATATGTCATAGTGAAGAACAGATAGATTCTCACTTTAAGTTTTTAGCTGACAATAACGTTTTTACACTAAATACTAGTGAGGTATTAAGCTTTATAAAGGGGGAGATTAATCTTCCTAAGAAGTCTATTTTAATTACAATAGATGATGGGGCAAGAGCAGAGAACTTTATTCCTTTCTTAGAAAAGTATGGTTTAAATGCAACACTGTTTTTAGTTAGTTCTTGGTATCCTGTTAATAAGTTTGAATCATCTTATTTGGAAATAGCAAGTCATACTCATAATATGCATACGACTGGTGTTTGTCCTACTGGTCAAGGTGGTGGGATTAATTGTTTACCAGAAAGTGAGATCTTAAACGATTTAAAACTTAGTAGAGAAACTTTAAATAATACAAAAGCCTTTTGTTTTCCTTTTTATGAGTACAGTGATTATTCTATTAATTTAGTAAAAGAAGCAGGGTTTGAAATGGCTTTTATTGGAGGTTCTACTAAAATAAAAAAGGGTATAGACCCTTATAAAATACCAAGATACCCTATTTTAAGTAGCTTTGGTGTAGATTATATAAGTAATTTAGTGTTAAGTTAAAAAATATGATATAATTTAATTATAAATTACTTGTTACGAGGAGGGATATTTATGGATGATAAAACTGTAATTATGGAACTATCTAATATGACTTTACCAACTTTTATAAGAGAATTTAATTCAATGACTTTAGATGAAAAAACTAAATTACTTAGAAATCCATATTTAGATGAATTAAATGAAGTTATATTTTCTTCTTTATTCTTACAAGTTCAAAATATGCCGGAAGTTATAGAATTACTTAATAATAAAAAAATATTTTATAAAGTATTAACTTCTCCTAAAAATAGGAAAAAAAGAAATATTCTTAATATTATAGGTGAAGAAAATTTTCCATTATTAAAATATATTTTTGAAAGTGATTATATTTTAGATTATAAAGAACAATTCATTGATTATATTAATTCTATTGATTATGAACAGTTTAAAAAAATGTTGGAAAATATTAATTTAACAAAGCTATATCATCTTTTTTTCAAAGAAAATATACCTGAAGAGTTAGAAAATATAATTGGTGTTTCTTCTATTAATAAAGATATATCATCATCCTTTTTTCAAAAAGTAAAAATGAATATATTAAATCCCTTAGGTGTTTTAAAAATAAAAAGTGAAAAAGAATTAACACTTTATACTAAATTTGGCTTGTTAATAAATGTTTTAGATGACTTTCCTGAAATTACTTTAAAAGATGGAGTTGTTTTGCCATATCAAAATATTTTAGATGTAAAAGAAGGAAAAGTAAATAAGTTAATATCTTTATTAAAAGAAAAAGGGGATGCAAGAGAAGAAGATTTATTAGAAGTAAGTTTAAAACTTTATTATATTTTTGGTTATGATAATGCTAGAAGTATTATTCTTGATAAATTTACTAATATTACTTCTAGTGCTGTTAATAGAATTATAGATTTTAATTTTAAAGATCATAGAAGAGAATATCGTACTAAACATCAAGAGCGTTTTTATCATTATGGAATGGAAAATGAAATAATAGATGCCTTAAATAATAATGATTATGATTTCTTCTCTAATCTTTTATATGAAGTAGATGAAAAGAGACTTTTTGGTTTAAGAAATGAATTTTTAAATATAGTATCTATATATAAAGATAATAAAGATTTACATGATGCTTTAAAAGGAAAACTTTTAGAATTAATTAATGAAAGAGAAAGTAAAGCGAAAGAAGATTATACTAAAGATATAAGAAATCGTTTATCTTTTAAGACTAATAGAAAGTTATCAGTAAAAGATTTAAAAGAACTATTTAAAGATGTTTCTCTTGTTAATTTATTAATTAATTATGATCAAGATATATTTCTAAGATTAAGGCAGTTTCTATTAGGTAACTTTAAAGATAATAATGATTGTCTTCTTCGTTTAATTATAAATAAGGAAGCTTTAGGGTTAAATAATTTATTAGGTAAGTTAATAAATCAATATGATGTGATAGAATCTATTGCTAAGAAAAATAAACTATCATTAAATTCATTACTTGATGTTATTGATATTGTTAAGACAAGCTTTTTTTCACTTAAACCTAATGAACAAGATATATTTTTATCAACAATTGCTAATATAATTTCTTCTAAAGAGTATTGTACTGGTAAGAGTGAAGAAGAAATTTTAAAAGAAATATGTAAGTTACATGTTGAAAGAAAAACTAAAGTTTATGCAACAATACCTACAATAGAAGGCGAAAGTGATAATTTCTCTTATAGAGTCGCTCCTTTTGATGCAGAATATTTATTAGCAGCAGGAGTTGATGCGAAAAACTGTTTTCGTATTTCTGGAAAGGGAGAAGATTTTTTCCGATATTGTCTTACAAGTAATCAAGCGGTTATTATGTATTTTACTAATAAAAAGAATAATCATACTTATATATGTCCAATAATTCGTAGTGGTAATGGTATTCATTGTAATGGAGTAGATCCTAAACTAGAAGATAATGAAAAAGATGAGTTTTTTAAAGCTTTTACTAAGGCAATGGATGAAATTATTAGGGTAAGTTCTAAAGAAAGTATTGATGATGAGAAAATAGAAGTTGCAACTATTACTAATTTGCATTTAGAAGATTATTTTTTAGAAAAAGATTATTTGAAATATCAACTTGAAACTTATATACCAATAGATTGTCCTTGTTATACTGATTATAATAAGAAAGATAAAGAAAACTATATTATTTCTAGAAGTGATGATTATAGGGAAAATAAATATTATGTAGCCAAAGATAAGTTTTATCAGGCAAGAAAAGAAGATTATGAATTTAATATTGATAAAGAATATGATAAAGAAAGATTATCATTAATAGTTAATTCTATCGCTTATTCTGCTATTGATTATAAAAATATTCCTACTAGTAGAAAAAATAAAGAAAAAAGAAATTTTAAGACTATTGATGTTAATACCTTTAAATATATAGTAGGAAATAAAGATTGGTATGTTGCGATAGATGATCAATATAATATTTTAGCTAATTTATTACCATTTGATGAAAGGGCTAAAAAAGATTATATTAAACATTTATCACAAGCTCCTTTATTAATAGAAAACATGGAAAAAGAGGAGGAAGAATATGGAATTAGTTGGGAAAATCTATCAAAAAATAAATAGTAGTAGTGGCTATATTTTAGGAAGTGATGATAAGTTATATTTATATTTTAGGCATGATTTTTTAGAAGATTTTGATGATAAAATAGGAGAAGCGGTTTTGTTTAAACCAATAGACTCTAAGATATTAAGAGCAACTTATATTTCTAAATATTATGGTGATGATTTAGTTAATAGTTACGAAAATTCGTAACTAATTTATTACATATTTTTCTTGTTATGCAGAAATTAATGTGATACTCTATATGTAGGAACATTTATGTGGGTGTCGCCTCCTATTCTATAGGAAAGGAGAAAAAGGCATGAAAACAAAGACTTTTATTATAAAAGTGCTAAAGCTCATACCTGTTATTTTATTTAGTCTTGCTTTCTTAGTTCTAACCTTCAAAATAAAATAGACACTCATCAATAGCATTGAGAGTGCTTTAACCAATTAAAACATTGGAGGGACATTCACGTGCAAAAATAAATGTTCCTCATTTTTTATTTTATGAAGAATCTCTTCATATATACATTGTAACATAATTTTTTCTAAATAGATAGATAAAAACATAATTTTATTATATAATTAAATTAGAACTATAGAAAAGAGTGATGATAATATATGAAAAAAATAATGGATGGAAATGAAGCTTGTAGTTATGTTTCATATAATTTTACAGAAGTAGCAGGTATTTATCCAATAACTCCTGCATCTCCTATGGCGGAACTTACTGATAAATGGGCAAATGAAGGGAAACTTAATTACTTTAATCAACCTGTTAAAGTAGTAGAAATGGAAAGTGAAGCAGGGGCTGCTGGTATGGTTCATGGTTCACTTCAAGCGGGATGTTTAACTACTACTTATACAGCTAGCCAGGGCCTTTTATTAATGATACCTAATATGTATAAAATAGCAGGGGAATTACTTCCTTGTGTTATTAATGTGGCTGCAAGAAGTCTTGCAACTCATGCTTTATCAATTTTTGGGGATCATCAAGATGTATATGCTGCTAGAAGTACGGGTTTTGCAATACTTGCTTCTTCATCTGTTCAAGAAGTAATGGATTTAACTGGAGTTGCTCATCTATCTGCTATTAAAGGTAGAGTTCCTTTTATGAACTTCTTTGATGGGTTTAGAACAAGTCATGAGTTACAGAAAATAGATGTTATTGATACTGATAAATTAAAAAAACTAATTGATAAGAAAGCTCTTGATGCTTTTCGTAAGAGAAGTCTTCATCCAGATAACCCTGTAACTAGAGGGACTAGTGAAAATGATGATATATATTTCCAAGCGACAGAAGTTAGAAATAAATATTATTTAGAACTACCTGATATTGTTAACGAGTATATGCAGGAGGTTAATAAAATAACAGGAAGAAACTATGCACCATTTAACTATTATGGTAGAAGAGATGCTACTAAAGTAATAGTTGCCATGGGTAGTGTTTGTGAGACTATTAAGGAAACAGTAGATTATCTAAATGAAACGAGCGAAAAAGTTGGTGTAGTAGAAGTACATTTGTATAGACCTTTCTCAAGAGAATATTTCTTAAAGAGTATTCCTAAGACTGTTAAAATGATTGCAGTACTTGATAGAACTAAAGAAGCTGGAAGTACAGGAGAACCACTATTTCTTGATGTAGATAACATTATTAAATCATTAGGTAGTGATATTAAAGTAGTAGGTGGTAGATATGGTTTATCTAGTAAAGATACTACTCCATCTATGATAAAAGCGATATATGATAATTTAGAGATGCTTAATCATAATTTTACTATTGGAATAGAAGATGATGTTACTAATTTAAGTATTCCTTATGATAAAAACTTTAATTTACCTCATAGAGGCCAAACATCATTTCTTGTTTATGGTTATGGTAGTGATGGAATGGTTTCCGCTTGTAAAGATTTAATGAAGATAACAGGAGACTCTACTGATGCTTATGTTCAAGGGTATTTCCAATATGACTCTAAAAAATCAGGTGGTGTTACTCTTAGTCATTTAAGATTTTCTAAGACTCCTATTAGATCTACTTATTATGTTGGTAAAGCTAAATTATTAGTTTGTACACAAGATGCTTATCTTACTAAATTTAGATTTATTAATAAAATAAAAAAGAATGGAGTATTCCTTCTTAATAGTAGTAAGACTGATGATGAGATTCTTTCAATGATAAGTAGTGAAGATAAGAAATATATTTTAGATAATAATATTAAAGTTTATGTAACTAATGCTTATAAAGTTGCTAAGAAAGAAGGACTTGGTAATAAAATAAGTGCAATTATGGAAGCTTTAATCTTTAAATTTGGTCATATTCTTGATAGTGATTATGCAATTAAGAAGTTAAAGGATAATCTTGATGATAGATTTAAGCTTAAAGGAAATAATCTAGCAGAGAAAAATAAGAATGCTGTTGATAATGCTATTAATACAACTCATTTACTTAAGATAGATGAAAATAGTGATGACTATGTAAAGGTGAGTGAAGTTAGTTCTAGTCTATTTGATATAATCGATAAACGTGAAGGTGATACACTTCCTGTTAGTGCTTTCTTAGATAGACCTGATGGTACTGTTGATGGAGGACTTTCTCGTCTTGAAAAACGTGATATAAGTGAAGTTGTTCCTAAAATAATCAGTGAAAACTGTATTAGTTGTAACTTATGTTCCCTAGTTTGTCCTCATGCTGTTATAAGACCAATATTACTAGATAAAGAAGAAGTAGAGAAAGCTCCTAATAGTTTAAATGATAAACTACTTGATAGTCATTTAGGCGATAACTTAAAATTTACAATTGCCGTTAGTTATAAAGATTGTACTGGCTGTGGCTTATGTGCTAATATTTGTCCTGGTAAGAAGGGTGCTAAAGCCTTAGAGATGGTAAGTAAAGAAAAAATTGTTAATGATATTACTTTAAAAGAGTCTGAATACTTATTTAATGAGGTATCTGAAAAAGATGTAATCTCTGTTAGTACTGTTAAAGGTAGTCAGTTTAAGAGACCTAGATTTGAGTTTAGTGGAGCATGTGCTGGTTGTGGTGAGACTCCGTACTTAAAACTTTTAACACAACTATTTGGAGACAGACTTGTAATTGCAAATGCTACAGGTTGTTCGTCAATATATGGTGCATCTAGTCCATCTACTCCATATAGTGTTCCTTGGGCTAATTCTTTATTTGAAGATAATGCTGAATTTGGTTTTGGTATGAAAATAGCTGACGAGGTAAAAAAACAACAGTTAAAGAATATAATAAATGAAAATATTTCTAAAGTAGATGAAGAAGAAAAAGATATCTATTTAGACTATGTTAATGATATTAATGTAGATACTGCTAAAGCTTTACTTTCTGTTATTCCTCATACTAAGATTAAGCCTTTAAAATCTCTAAAGAAATATATTATGCCTATTTCTTTATGGGCTGTAGGAGGAGATGGCTGGGCTTATGACATTGGCTATAATGGAATTGACCATGTCTTAAACAGTGGAGAAAATGTTAATATCTTAGTACTTGATACAGAAGTTTATTCTAATACAGGAGGACAGGCAAGTAAATCTAGTAGAATGGGAGCTGTTGCAAAATTTGCTTCATCAGGTAAAAAGACTGCTAAAAAAGATCTTTTGAAAATTGCTTTAACTAATCCTAATGTCTATGTAGGTGCAATATCTCTTGGCGCAAACCCTGCCGCTACAGTTAAAGTAATGCTAGAAGCTGAAAAATATAATGGACCAAGTATAATAGTGGCATACTCTCCTTGTATCGCTTGGGGTATTTTAAAAGGAATGAGTAACTCTATTGATGAAGAGAAAAAGGCTATGCTTAGTGGATATTTCCCAATATTCCATTATAATCCAGATACTAAAGAGTTTAAAATGGATGGAAAGAGTGACTTTAATAAATATCAAGAGTACTTAACAGGAGAAGATAGATATAAATCATTAAAAATTATAAATAGTGAGGAAGCAGATGATTTACTTCTAGAAAATGGAGATAATGCTAAAGAAAGTTATGAATACTATGAAAGTTTAACTAATAAAAATAAGGAGTAGTTATGAGTGATGTAGTATATCCTAATCATTTGGGAATTATTATGGATGGAAATGGTAGATGGGCAAAAGAAAAAGGACTTAATAGAAGTGCAGGACATAAAGCGGGTGCAGATAATCTTATTAATCTTCTTGATTATATTTATAATAATACTTCTATTAAAGTTGTTTCTTTATATGCCTTTTCTACTGAGAATTTTAAAAGAGAAAAGTGTGAAGTAGATTACTTAATGAAATTATTTGTAACATTATTTAATACTAAATTAGAATCTATTAAGAAAAATAATGTTAAAGTAGTATTTTCTGGAAGAAGAGATAATCTTCCTAAGAGTGTACTTGAGGCAATGGATAAGACTACAGATGATACTAAAAATAATATTAAGGGCATTTTAAATATTTGTCTTAACTATGGTGGTGACTATGAGATAGTTGATATGACTAAGAAAATTGTTAGACAAGTATTAGATGGTTCTTTAAGTATAGAAGATATTACTAAAGAAGTTGTAAGTAAAAATTTATATCAAGATTTACCACCACTTGATTTTGTTATTAGAACTAGTGGAGAGAAAAGAATAAGTAATTTTATGATTTATCAGTCAAGTTATGCTGAATATGATTTTCCAGATACATATTTTCCTGATTTTGATAGTAAGTGTTTAGAAGAATCTTTAGATAATTATAGAAAACGTGATAGAAGATTTGGTAATGCAAAATAAAAAGCTCACATCGTAGGATGTGAACTTTTTGTTAATTGATTCTTGTAATTGAGAATGATGCAGAGTAGCGATCATTTGGTACTAGTTGGAAGTCTGTGTTAGAAGTGTTAACGAATCTAAATTTATCATTGGCATTAGCAGCGAATAGGGCATTACCACTAATTGTTCCTGTATCACAACAAGAAAGTCTATTGTGAGTAGATGAATGAGCGATAAGGTTAAATCCAGGTGTAGTTTGATGCAATTCAATGCCTAAAGCGATAGGTTCACATTCTGTGTTAGTATTTTTACTTCTAACATTGAACCACCAGTTAATTAGATATTGTCCAGTTTGTGGTACCATGAATTCACCTGATGTAGGATCGTAAGTAATACCATTTGTTAAGTTAATTATACTAGGTTTAATAGCTTCATTTATAGGTACAACTGCATTGTTTTCATCATGAACCATAGCAGCAGCATTGAATGATCCTCCAGATGGACCTGTTGCTCCTGTAGCCCCTGTTGGCCCAGTAGGCCCTGTCATTCCTGTAGCCCCTGTTGGTCCAGTAGGACCTGTCATTCCTGTAGCCCCTGTTGGTCCAGTAGGCCCTCTATCTCCAGTTCTACCAGTAGGTCCAGTAGGACCGGTACAATCATTACATAAACATTTTATAACTTCACATAAACAACAATCATTGCAATCTTTACATTTATCATTAAAATCTTCTCTATTCATATTTTTCTCCTTTCATTATTAAAATATGAAGTATATTTACTTTTGTCTTGACTATTGTCATGCTTAAAAATAAAAATAGAGACTGCACCCCCTGAAGGGCAGTCTCTTAAAAAAGAATAAAAAGGGGTTGGCTAGTGTGATACTAGCGACCAATTCGCCTAATTCCGAATTGGTGCTTTTTATAATAATCATTTGAAGTCATTTTGTCAACACTTTTTTTGAAAAAAGTTTACTATTTTTTTTAAGAAGTTTCTGCTTTAAGTAGAAGATAAAAAATATGAGACATTTGAATAAGAAAAACTAGATAGTATTTGATTTAAACACAAATTAAAATAGGAAAAATTGCTAATAAAAACAGAAGTTAAACCTTAGCTTCTGTTTTGTATTTGTTCACTACTATTAATATTAGCAATTTGATTTGTTATAATATAAATAAAATTAAATATATCTTGATATTCAGCATAGATTAAATCAAATACTTCCATCCTATTAACCTCATCTATCATAATAAGTTTATTTTCTTTAACCTTATCTCTTATATTAAAATCATCTAAAAGAGTAGTATTAATATCATAAAAATCAACATCTATATACCAGTTATCTGTACTTTCTTCAGTTACTCTAATACCTATAGGATAAGAATTATCAGTAGATTTTAAATATTCTACTATTTCTACATTTTCACTTTCTAAATAAATATTAATACTATTAGAATAACTTCTTACCATATTTAAAACTAAATCAGTAAATAGTGCATTATTTTCTTTTTGATTGGCAAGTTCTAAAATTAAATATTTATTAGTATTTTGGAATATATAAAGAATTTGTCTCAATGTAACTATTTGTTGTTTTTGAACTTTACTACCTACATTGAAAAGTAAAAAGTCTTTTAGAGTATAATCATCTATTTCATTAAGACCTTTAGTATAAAGTTCTACTATATCATCACTTAGAGTAATAATTTCTTTATCTTTAGTTAAATAAAGTTTAAATTTAAAGCCATCTATATATGGGGCTTTAAGTCCTAAATAAATAGCATCTAATGTATTATTAGCAACGTTTTTAGTAGAAGCACCACCATTTGCAATTACTTTCATAAATTCCTCCCTTTATTAAAATTTTATGATTTATTTTCTTTTAAAATTCTAAAAATTATGCTATAATATGAGACAGAAAAAGAGGTGGTAGACAGTGGCATTAAAAGATATAAAAGGTGTAGGACCTAGAGCTTTAACACTTCTTTCTAAGATAGGGATAAATACAGTAGATGATTTAGTTACACATTATCCTTTTAGATATGAATTTTTAGTTAGAGGCAATTTAGAAGAGACAAATGATGGAGATCATATAATTATAGATGGTAAGATAGAAAGTAGTCCTATATTAGTTAGATTTAAGGCAGGACTTAATAAGATGAATTTTCGTCTTGTAACAGCTAGTGGGGTAGTTGGAGTATCAATATTTAATAGAGCGTTTTTAAAAAGTCAACTTACTGTTGGTACTACTGTTACTGTTATAGGTAAATTTGATAAGCCTAAAAATGTAATAACAGCATCAGAAATAAAGATGGAGTCTTTATCTAATAAAGTAAAGATAGAGCCAGTTTATCATTTAACTAGTGGTTTGACTAATAAAAATATGGCTTTATATATTAATATGGCACTACTTAGTCAAAGTAAAGAAATACATGATAGTATTCCTTTAAAGTATCAAGAAAAGTATAATTTTTCTAATAAGAGAATGGCTTTAAATATAGTACATAATCCTCCTAGTAAAGATAAATTAAAAGAAGCGATGATAAGACTTAAATATGAAGAGTTATTTGAGTTTATGTTTAAAATTAATTATTTAAAAGAAGAGAATAAGAAAGCGAATAGTGGAATTGAGCGTGAGATAGATGAATCGAAAGTTAATGAATTTATTTCGCATCTTCCATATGAACTTACTAAAGACCAAGTAACTGCTGTTAATACAATTATTAAAGATTTAAAGAGTAAGAGTAGAATGAATAGATTACTACAAGGTGATGTTGGTAGTGGTAAGACTATAGTTTCTTTTATAGCAATGTATGCAAATTATTTAAGTGGATATCAAAGTGCTTTAATGGCACCTACTGAAATACTTGCAACACAACATTTTAGTAATTTAAAAGATATCTTCGCTAACTATAACTTAAATATGGCTTTACTTACAGGTTCAACTCCTAAGAAGGAAAAAGATTTAATCTATGAAGAGTTAAAAAATGGTGATATTGATATAATTGTTGGAACTCATGCCTTAATTCAAGAAGATGTTACTTATCATAATCTTGGTTTAGTTATTACAGATGAACAACATAGATTTGGAGTTAATCAAAGAGCTAATCTACAGAATAAGGGGCAAAAGCCTGATACTTTGTATATGAGTGCAACACCTATTCCAAGAACTTATGCTTTAACTATTTATGGAGATATGGATGTATCTACTATTAAGACAAGACCTAAGGGTAGAAAGAAAATTAAAACTGTTGTTAAGACTAATAAAGAAATTAAAGATGTCTTAGAAATGATGTATGAAGAATTAAAACAAGGTCATCAGATATATGTTATCGCACCACTTATTGAAGAAAGTGAAAATAGTGATTTAACTAATGTAAATGACTTAAAAGAAAAGATGACTCTTGCTTTTGGTAGTAAATATAAAATAGATTTAGTTCATGGTAAAATGGCTAGTGCTGCTAAAGAGTTAATTATGAACGAGTTTTTACAAAATAAAGTACAGATTCTAATTAGTACAACCGTTATCGAAGTAGGTGTAGATGTTCCTAATGCAACGATGATGGTAATATTTAATGCTGAAAGATTTGGCCTTTCTACACTTCATCAGTTAAGAGGAAGAGTAGGAAGAAGTGAATTACAGTCTAGTTGTATTTTAATCAGTGATAACGATACTAAAAGACTTGAGATAATGGAAAACACTAATGATGGTTTTGAAATTAGTGAAGAAGATTTTAAATTAAGAGGACATGGAGATTTATTTGGAACTAAACAAAGTGGTGATATGACTTTCAAGATAGCAGATTTAAAAGCAGATTACAAAATATTGTTACAAGCTAGAGAAGATTCCCTAGAATACTTACTAGATAAAGAGAATGATGCTAATAAACTTAGATTAATTAATACCATTATACATAGCTAGTTGTAAAATTTTTCTAAAATTTTCAAAATCAAATTGACAAGTTGGGAATTTTTAGATATGATTAATGTACATGATAAGTTTATTTGCTTATCATGGTGATATAGTCCACGATCTAAGTGTGGATTTATATTCAACCGAACCCCCTGAAGTTCCCTCGAAAGAGGGAACACTTTTTGTTTTATAAGGGTTTCTGAGGTTTTTAATTTTTTCTAGATACCAAGCCAGATACCAAAAATCTTTTTTCAGATACCAAATTTATTTTTTATTTAAGCTTATTTAAATACCTAGATTTAAATTATCTATGGTATTTTTTACATTAGTAAGATTATTTGGAAACATATGAGCATAGGTATCTAATGTTTCTTTAGTACTAGCATGTCCTAAATACTTAGATACTGTTGTTACAGGTTGTCCAGTATTAATTAGTAGAGATGCACAACTATGTCTAAAAGAGTGTAGTGGAATTCTTCGAATATCTGCATTTTTAGCAATTCTACCATTAATTCTAGACATCATTCCGAAAGTTAATGGTTCGTGTTCACCGAAGATAAACCATTTGTCATTGAAGCCATAGTGCTTCTTTTTTCCATTAGAGTTGTTCGGAAACCTCTAAAAAGGGGTTAACAAAATTATAAAAATGTGATAAATTAATATTGGTTAGACATGAGGTAGGAATTAAGAAAGTAGCCTTTATGGAGCAACTAATCATGTTTAACCAATAATGATTCCTATAGTTGTTCCATAAAGGTTATTTTGAGGTAAAAAGAATAAAAATGGATCAATATAGTGAAGAAAAATTAGCAAAGCTAACTAATAAAAAATTTAAAAGATTAATGGGAATTAAAAGAGAAGACTTTAATGTTATGGTTGAAGCAGTAGAAAATGCATACAGAGAAAGACATAAAAAAGGTGGCAGACCAAGCAATTTTAAATCTAGAGAAAAAGTTATTGTTCTTCTTTTATACATAAAAAATTATAATGCTATGGAAGATTATGGTATTCAATTTGACCTTCCTAAAAGTGTTGTTTGTGATTATGTTCATGAAGTGTTAGAAGTATTATTATTAAACAAAAACTTTACTTTATTTGGTAAAAATCATACAAAATTTGATTCATCAGAAGATAGACTTTTAGATGTAACTGAGATAAGAATTTTAAGGCCAAAATATAATCAAAAAGATAAGTATTCTGGTAAAAAACATTATCACACAATGAAAATACAGATAATTAAAGGTAAAAATACTGGTTTTATTTATGAAATACAAATAGGTCCTGGAAAAGAACATGATTTTCATTTATTTAAAAGAACATTTGAAGGTAGTCCCGATAATATTACTTATACAGCAGATTTGGGATATATTGGAATTAATAAAATTACTAATGGTAACACACCATATAAAAAATCTAAAAAACATCCATTAACAGAGAAAGAAGAAGAATATAATAAAGAATTAGCAAAAGAAAGAATTTATATTGAACATACAAATTCTTGGATTAAAAGATTTAAAATACTTAGTACTAAATTTAGAAACAACTTAAAATATTTTGCATATTTTGCAGTTTTGGTTTGTGCTCTTTTTAATTTAGATATTGCCTAAATTTAGTTTCCGAACAACTCTATTTTATAAATAGTAGTAGATTATAATCGGTTTCATCATCAGTATTTTCATCTATAACACTAAAAGTTTGATTTTCATTTCTTTTTAAATTTAATTCTAATCTACCTAAATCTCTGCCTTTATAATCTAAAGTTAGTTTATTATAATTGTTTTTAGATTCTTTTAATTTCATAATTCCTGATACATCAGCATTTAATCCAACACTACCCATAGTTTCGTCTCTTTTATTTAAGTGATGTGTAACAAGTAAAGTAGCATTATATTTTCTGCATAGTTCTTTTAATTTTTTAAATACAACATCATTAATTTCTTGATAATTGTTTAAATCATAACTAGTATCAAATTTAATATCTTTAAACATATCTATTATTATAACTAAAGGTTCCTTATCAAAGGTTAATTCATGAATATCTCTTTCAATATCTCTGATATAAAAATCTGGAATATCATCTATATCTATAATGTGTAGTTTATTTACGTTAGGTTTCAATTTCATCAATTTAAATCGGTCATTTAATTGATTTATATCGCCCTCTGTGGTAATATATAAGACATGAGAGGGATTTACTTTGAATCCTAAAAAATCTTCTCCAGTAGTAAGAGAGAAGGCAAGTTGCTGAGCAAACATTGACTTGCCAACCTTAGGATGAGATACAAGTAGATAAACTCCATTTGATATCATTAGGTTTTCGACGATGATATCTTTTTTTATGCTTTTATTTAATTCATTTATCTGTTTCAATTTGTATCTCCTTTCTTACATATTTTTAATTAATTCTTTACTAGAAACTCTAGATTCTAAATAAGGTATATCTATATCAAAGAATGCTACAACTTCTTTAGTTGGAACAACAGACTTTGGAATAAGATAACCTTGTTTTTCTAATTTGTCTTTTATTTTCTTTTTAGCCTTTAGTGCAGAATTCCTACCAAGATGACCAAGATTCATAATATCTTCTAGGGTGCACCATTGCTTAGCTATTAATTTTAATGTTTCTTCTGCAGACATATATTTTTCCTCCTTTCATATTATTTTTTTTTGTGGTGATACATAAACGTAATATGTATCATCTAATGAATTATAGATAATATATTTTTTCTTTCTTAATTCTCTAAATGCTAATGCAACATCTTTTCTACTATCATTACTAAGAGAGTAGAGATCAGTATTTTCAAGTTCATCATTAGTTCTGATTAATAATGAATTAAGCATACCAGTTGCTCCAATAGATAAATCTTTAGGAATTATGTAATCATTTATATTATCTTTCTTAAACAATCTCATATTCTTAACCTCCTTTCCTTATAGTGTCCGATATTAAGGACATTTCAAATATAACACTGTCCGGAAATATTGTCAATACAGTTTGACCGAAAAACTAGACATTTAAACAAAAACATGTTAAAATTAAATTGTTGAGAGAAAAAAGGGAAGAAAGAAGTGTTATTATGAACTCAGAAGAACTTAAAATTTTAATTGAATCAGCTAGAGAGGCAAAAGGTATTTCACAAAGAGAACTTGCTAAATTAACTGGTATTAGTAGAAGTACTTTAAATGATTTAATTAATGGGAAAATAAAAAAAGTAGATATTGATGATCTACGTAAAATTGCTGAAACTTTAGATATGTCATTGCAGAAACTATTAAAGGCAGCAGGATATGATGAAATGTCTTTGTATTTTCATGCACATAAGAGTAAAGACAAATATATTGATAAATCTAGCAAAGATTTAAAAGAATTAATTGAAAAATACAAAGAATCTGAATTAGAATTGCTAGATTTTGATACTCAAAAAAGAAGAAAAGTAAGTGATGCAAGACAAAAATTATTTTATATTATGGAACATTTACAAATTATGAAAGATAATAAAGACAGCTTATATACAATTGATAAAGCTATTGAAGATATAAAATATGCTTTTGATGAATTGGAAGAAGCAGAAAAAAAGTATGATTATGATAAATTACCAAAAAGTAATTGATTTATAAAATAAAAAATATAAATTATCTAAAGTAATATATGAAATAGAAGCGATATTAAGTGAGGAGTAAAAGATGACAAAAGATAAAATAAGAGAAGAATTAAATAAACTTAATGAAACAAGTAATATGTCTGATATTCAAAACTATATAAAATGTATGCTTAAGGAAAATAATTATAATAATACTCCATTAGAATTATTATGTTATTTAACTGAAGAAGTTGGTGAGCTAGCAAAAGAAATAAGGAAACATGAATCTAACATGGAAATGGATATAAATAAAAAATATAGTTCAAATATAAAAGATGAATTAGCAGATGTATTTATATATGTATTAACTATTGCAGATAAGTATAATATTGATTTATTAGATGCCTTAAAAAGAAAAGAAACAATTAACTTAGAAAGAACATGGGAATAATATGAACAAAAAAATTATTGATTATTATAAATGGCTTTCTTTACAAAATATTGAATTATTTGATAAATATAAAATTGTTAATCCATATAAGCAGGAAAGGATAATAAAAATAGTAGAGGTATTCTATAATAAGTACTTTGATGATAATCATAATAGATATTTGATATTGGGGGCATCACCAGCGAGAAGAGGAACATCTGCTACTGGAATACCTTTTGAAGATGAAGAACATATATATAAACTAACTGGAGAAAGTATAAATAATTTTTATATTAATAAGAATTCTAGTAATTTTTTATATGATGTTATGGAAAACTATGGCGGTATAGATAAATTTTATAGTGATTTCTTTTTGGGATTTGTATGTCCACTAGGAATAGTTAATATAAATAATAAAAATAACGAAGTCAATGTTAATTATTATGAGAACAGAAAATTACAAAGTTATCTAAATGATTTTATTAAAAAATCTTTAGATGAACTTATAAAGATAGGTATTAACAGAGAAGTATGTTATTGTATAGGTAGTGGAGAAAATTATCAATATTTATTGAAGTTAAATGAAGAAAATCACTATTTTAAAAGAATCGTTGCTCTTGAACACCCAAGATATATAATGCAATACAATAAAGATAAGACAGCATTTTATATGAATAAGTATTTAAATGAATTAAATAACAAACTTTAATAATCACAAGAAAGTTGAAGAATATAAAAAAGAAAAGTAGGTGATTTAAATGTCTAATATAGAACAATTAATTGAAATATTTGAAGAAAATAGAGACAAAAGAATATGTGTTTTAGGAGCTACTTGTACAGGTAAGACAACTTTAATAAAAGGTACAAATATAGGATTAGACATGGATGAAGAAATATTTCCATTACTAACTGAAGAAGAAACAGAATATGTTTGTAGAACACCTTGGACTCAAGAAATAGGAAATAAGATGGATGAACTTGTTAGGACAAAATTAAGTATTAAACATGGTACACCGATGTTTGGAACTGTTTTATTGGACTGTGATTTGATAGTGTATCTACATATTAATGATGATTTATTACTTGAAAGAACTAAATTAAGAAATACTGACTTTAGTAATGCTAAAAATATGCAACAAAAAATAGAGGAAGAAATTAAAAAATCAAACATACCAACAATGTATGTTGAAGTTCAAAATGAAAATAAGAAGGTGAAGTAATGAAAAAAATACTTTTAACAAGTACTGGTTTTGATAATGAAAATATAATGAATAAATTTATAGAATTATTAAACGTAGATGTAAAAGATGCTAAAATACTTTTTATAATAACAGCAGCTAATGATCCAGATGCAGTTAGAATACTATCAGGATGTTTAGATGATTTAACTAAATGTGGTATTACAGATAATAATATAACAGTTTATGATATGCATAAATTAATATCACAAGAAGAGATTAATAAATATGATGCAATATATGTTTGTGGAGGAAGTACAAAGTATTTAGTTGATAGAATTAAAGAATTAAATATAAAACCAGTTATAGATAAATATATAGAAAATGGTGGTATTTATATTGGCGTTAGTGCAGGTAGTGTTTGTGCTAGTGGAAAATATAAAGATGGACTTGGATTTATTGAAAATATATTAGATGTACACTCAGATAAAGGAACACCTAATGGAGTAATTAATTCTAATGATGATATATATTTAACAAATAATCAAGCAATATTTATTGATGAGAATGAAAAAATAATATTTGAGTAATAGTAGATGACACTATGACACTATAAATGCGTGTAGGGTACTCACAATAAGTGTGTCATTGCGTCAGTTAATAATAAAAATAATAGTATTTATGCTATAATAGTATATATAAAAGGGAAGCGCTAGTACAGGCTTATGTTATATAAGTTTTTGTATTGGCGTTTTTTAGTAGTAAGGAAGTGAACGAAGTGAAAAAATTAAAAAAGGTAGATAACTATCAGGATTTTATTAATTTAGCTCCAACATCAAACGCAACTGATATCGACGAATATTCAGAAATATTAGATTATAGTTTAGAAAATGAGGATATACATAATATTGCAATATTTGGGAATTATGGTGCTGGTAAAAGTAGTTTTTTAAAAACTTATTTTAAAAATAAAAGAAAATATATAAATATAACTCTAGGTTCTTATGGAAAAAATAATGAAAATATTGGAAAAAGAAAAGCAGAAGAATATCATCAAACAATAGAAAAAAGTATTTTGCAACAATTACTATATCAAACAGATCAAGAAAAAGTTCCGCAATCAAGATTTAAGAGACTTACAAAATATTCAAAATCTGATATGTTTATTGAAACTTTTGTGTTTGTTTTGATTGTTTTAATTTGCTTATTTATTTTTGCTCCTAATTTCTTTGAAGGATTTTTTGAACCATACAATAATATTAACGAAGTGTTAAAGGTTTTAAATTTTAAAGTAAAATCAATTAATATTTATATAAATTATTTATTTACTAGTTTATTATATGGAATAATAGTTACGTTTTTTGCTTTCTGTATTTATAAAATACGTGAGTTCATTAAAGACAATTTTTATATAAGTAAATTAAAATACAAGGATGCTGAAATAGAAATAAATGGGAAAACAGAGTCGATATTTAACAAATATTTGGACGAAATTATTTACTTTTTTCAGTGCTCTGATTATAATGTTGTAATTTTTGAAGATATTGATAGATTTAATGAAGCATTATTTATTATTGAAAAGCTAAAAGAACTAAATTATTTATTAAATACTTGTTCAAGAATTAAAAGAAAAATAAGTTTTATTTATGCAATAAAAGATGATTTTTTTGAGAAAAATACTGAAAGAACCAAATTTTTTGATAAAACTATTCCTATTATTCCTGTATCTTCATTATCAAATTCAAATGAAATAATATGGGATAAATTTAAGAGCATATATGGTGAACAAGAAAATGAAATGTATTATGAGATAGATAAAAAGTTTATTAATAATATATCTATATTTGTTGATGATATGAGAACAATAAATAATATAATGGCTGATTTTATTTTATTTAGTGATAAATTTATTGATAAAGATTTAGATAATTGTAAGTTAATGGCAATGCTTTTTTATAAAAATTTATATCCTCAAAAATATGCATTGATGTTAAAGGGAGAAGGAACACTACCAAATATAATTCAAAATAAAAACGAAATTATAAATAAACTAACAGAAAAATTAAAATTAGATAATGACAATTTACAAACTGAAATTGATAACATTCAAAACGAAAAATTATTAAATGTACTTGAATTAAAACAAGTATTAATAATGAACTTAGTTAAACTATCTAGTGATACTCTTAATAATTATAAATTAAACTTCAATAACGCAGAATGTAATGTTTCTGAATTTTTAAGAGATGATTTTGATATAGACAAAATTAAAAATACAAAAATGACGTTTGATAAACGTAGTTACCCTTATGCTAATTTTAACGAGGAACAAATTTTTGATGTTTTTGGAGGAAAACGTTCTTATATAGAAAGATTAGATAATTTAAATGGTGATAAAGAAGCCGTTATTGAAGAAAAACAAAAAGAAATTACTTTGATAGAAAAAAATATTAGAGCTATAAAAGAAATGTCACTCAAAGAACTAATTGAGAAATATGGTATTGACATTATAACTGAAGAATTAAACGATTTTGAAATGTTTATTTTAAAACGTGGTCTTGTCTCTAGTGATTATTATGATTACATTACATTGTTTAAAGAGGGAAATTTAACTATCCAAGATATGCAGTTTGTAAAAAATGTAAAGAAGGATAGTAAAATGGAAAATTATTCTTACCATTTAGATAATTTAAATGAAATTGTTAATAGATTAGATATATTTGACTATTCATCAGATAGTATATTGAATTTCGACTTGTTTGATTATATATTTGATAATAAAAACAAAGTTGAATCAAGTGTAAAAAATAAAATTTTATTACAGTTTGAAATCATTACAGATGAAAAATTAGACTTTATAGATAGTTATTTAGAAAAAAGTGAACTAAGCAAATCTTTTATAAATAGTTTATTGCTGAAGAAAAATAATATATGGGAAAAATGTTATTTGAAAAATAGTAAAAATAGAGATTATATTGACAAATGGGTAAAAATATTTCTAAGTAATCCTAAATTTTTATTAAATACAGATAATACATTTATTAGTTATATTAGTATGCATAATAAATTTTATAACCTTTTTTCCCTGTTAGATGACAATCATAAAGAAACCATAATTAAACAAAATATAAAATTTAAAAATATTGATGAAAATTGTACTAAAGAATTTTCTGATTTTATATTAAAAAACAATTTATATGAAATCAATGAAAATATGTTGAAATTATTGTTAGAAAATACTATTAATTCAAGCGAACAATTTTCAAATAAGTTTTTAACAATTATAGAAGATGAAAGATTAAATATTATGAAAAAAAATATATACGATAATTTTGATTTATATGTTGATTGCGTTTATGATAAATTAGATAACCAAAGCAATGATGAAGATGTTATATTGAATATACTTAATAACGATAATATTGATGATAATATTAAAAATAAAATTATTATTAAGGAAAAAACTAAAATAAAAGATTTAGGCAAAATATCTAGTGATTATTATGAATGCGTTTTGAATAATGATTTAATTGATAATAATTGGAATAATGTAATATGTTTATATAATTTTATAAAAGATATTTCAGAAAAGTTAGCTGGTATTATTAATAATATTGATAGTATAGAATATGTAGACTTATTGGATAATCCAAAAGATTTTTTAGTAAATTTAATAAATAACAAGTATATTAGCTTAAATACTTTAGAAAAAAGCATAAATTCTTTTGATTGTAAAATTTCAAACTTAGAAAATATAAATTTTGAATATAAGTATGATAAATTAAAAATAATCATTACTAATAATATTTTAGAATTAACTTTAGATAATTTTAATTATATTAAGAGTAAATCATTAGACTTATTAGTTTTATTTATTAATTTAAATAAAGAATACTATATTGAAAATTGTGATGATTTTGATATAGAAGATATAGCAAATGAATTAGTTGAAAATATAGAGTTAGATGAAGATATTAAATCAATATTGTTTGAAAATGAAGTTATAAAAAATACAATGCTAAACGTTGAATTATTATTTAACCTTGCATATGATGATAAATATAATTTAAGAAGTGATGTTTCTAATGACTTAATCTTTAGTTCTAATATTGAAGATAGTAAAAAATATTCTTATTTAAACAAAATCAAGGAAGAAATAAATATTGAAGTAACTAACAACTATTTATGTATGATTAATAATGGTTTTGATTATATAGGAGTTGGTAACAATAATTTTTCAATAGATGTTGATCAAAATTTATTAGAGATATTGCAAAAATTAAAATCAGAAAATGTTATTTCATCGTTTGTTTTAACAAAGAGAAATAAAATAATGGTTTATAATCGAAAAAAATGATTAAATTATGATTATTTTTCTAGATACCAAAATTAGATACTAAACCACAAAAATAAAGTTATTTTTATAAACTTTGGTAAATTATGATAAAAGAAAAAGCCTTATTTTGTAAGACTTTAACAAATTATTAAATTGTTACGAACTGATAATAATATTTCCCCCTGAAGGAGCCTTATGGCTCCGCTTTTTGTTTGTGTTTAATTAATTGTATAGTATAATATAGTTAAACGAAGGAGTTGTTAATATTGAAAAACAAAACATTAAAAGATAATATTGAAAAATATAAATTATTCGAAGATGAGCATAGAATAGTTTTAGAACAACTTAAAGAAAATTTATTTGTAAATAAATCTCTTCAAAATAATTCATCTATTATGTTTGTAGTTGGACAACCTGGTTGTGGAAAAACTACATATATAGATAGTACAAATTTATCTAATTATATAATTATAAATTCTGATAATTATCGTCAATTTCATAAGTACTCTAAAGAAATATTAGATAAATATCCAACAGATTATGCAACTCTTACAAATTTTGATGCTCATTTATGGGGAGATGAACTATTTTCTTATGCTATACAAAATGGTTATTCTGTATTGAGGGAGAAAGCTCCAATTGATTATAGTTTAATAGACTTAATAAGTAATATACCTAAAAATTATGATATTGTTATAAATGTAGTGGTAAGAGGAAATTTAGCAAGTTTACTTGCAACAAGGGAAAGATACGAAAAAGAAATACTTTCAAGTAAGACTGCCAAATTATCAAATATAGAGACACATAATAAATGTTATGACTTATTACCTGACTTTATTTTTAAGTGTTTGTTTCTTGGTATAAAAGTAAATTATATTGTACCAATAGATAAAGAGTTTAAAACTATTCCTGTGGCTCTTGATAATTATTTATCTTTATTGCAAGACTTAAGAGATGAAAGTAATGATCAAATTTGTCTTAATTATGATGTAAGAATAAATAAGATTAAAAATGATATGGTAAATAGAAATGCTCCTAAAGAACAATTTAATGAATTAGAAAAGATAGAAAATATTTATTCTGAAATAATAAGTAAAAATGAGAAAGCTTATAAAAAATAGAATTGTTTTAGTTGGAAGCAGTTCTGTTTTTTTATGAATTAATATATTTGTATATATATTTTACATGCATATAATTAAACAAATTGCATAAAATATAAAAGAAATAATACACTTTAAGAGAAAAAATCTCCTAAAATATTGCAAAAATATGAAAAAGTGATAAAATATAGCCAAAAGGAAGGTGTTAATTATGTTATTGCAATTTAAATTTAAAAATTATAAATGTTTTTATGATGAGACAGTTTTGGATTTAATGGCAACTTGGGAAAAAAGACACATTAATTCCACAATTGATATTAATGGAAATAAAATTTTACCAGTTATAGAAATTCATGGTGCGAATGCTTCTGGTAAAAGTAGTGCACTTGAGGCATTACATTTTATGTTTGAAACTATTAAAATGTCAAATAGAATAGATATTAATAAAGATTTACCTACATTTTCTTTTGCATTTAGTAATAATGCTAGAAATGAAAATAGTGAATTTGAAATTTCAATTTCTCTTGGTGATTATGAATATAGATATGGATTTTCAATGAATAAAGATGGCTTTGATGAGGAGTGGCTATATAAAAAGAAATTTTCTTCTACTACTAAAGCAACTCAAAAAATTATTTTTGAAAGAAATAAAGACTTGGTTAATTTTGGTTCTTCTTATGCTAATTATGAAAAGACTTGGAATCTTTTTAGTGATAATGTTAATTTAAGTACAAATAAATTATTAATTTTAAGTAATGTAGCGATTAAAGAAGAAAAGGGAATTTTAAGAGATATTTATAATTATATTAATAAGTTTGATTTTAGAGTAGAAAGTGTTTTTCAACCTCAAACAAGTATTAATCTTTTATCTCAAAATAATTTACTATACGAAAGATTTCAACAAATAATTAATGAATTTGATCCTTGTTTATTAGGTATTAAAATTGATGAGATTAGTGATAGTGGAGAAAATAAATCTTATAAGCTTAGTGGAGTACATAAAAATATTGATAATAAAAATCATATATTACTACCATTACAATATGAATCTGATGGTACTATTAAAATATTTAATATCATGCCAACTATTTTAAATAATTTAGAAAATGGTGGGTTATTATGTATTGATGAGTTAGATGTCAAATTTCATCCGTTATTATTTAAAAAAATTGTTAATATGTATAAAGATAAAAAAATAAATAAAAATAATGCTCAATTAATTTATACAGCTCATTCAACTTTTTTATTCAATAGTGATGATTTAAGAAGAGATGAACTTTATTTAGTAGAAAAAGACAAATATGGGAAAGCTAGATTATATTCATTATCAGAATTTAGAAATTTAAGAGTAGATGCTGATTATGAGAAGAGATATTTAACTGGAAAGTTTGGTGCTATTCCATACGAAGATAAGTAGGTGAATTATGGGTAGTGATGATTTATTTAAAAAACGAAGAGCAGAAAGAAATAAAAGAAAAGAAAATATTAGAAAACAAAAATCTAGTAATTGGCTTATAGTTTGTGAAGGTAAAGAAACAGAACCTAACTATTTTGAAGGAGCGGTTGCAGCTATTAATGAATTGATAGAAGATGATTATAAGTTAAAAGTGAAAATAGTAGGTATGGGAATGAATACGACATCTTTAGTAAAATCTACTCAAGATATATTGAACGAAATAGATGAATATAAAATTTCTACAATACCTTATGGAAAAATATTTGTTGTATTTGATAAAGATAGTTTTAGTAGTGAATCATTTAATAAAGCAATAGAAATGTGTGAAAGAAATGGGTATATTCCTTTGTGGTCTAACCAAGCTATTGAGTATTGGTTTTTACTATATTTTAATTATATAGATACTGGTATGGATAGAAAATCTTATGAAAGCAAGTTAAATGAATACTTTAAGGCAAAAGGTTCAAAATATAGATATAGAAAAAATGATGAGAAAATATTTCATAGATTAACTAAATATGGTTCTTTAGAACAAGTTCGTAAGTATGCAAAAAACATTCATTTAAATCATATTAAAGATACACCATCGAATTCAGAAAGTTGTACAACAGTCTATAGTTTTTTTTGATGAAGTAGATAAAAGATTAAAAGAATTAGAATAATTTGAAATTAGAGTTGGTAATTATTGCCATCTTTTTCATTGACTTTCCTTATAAAAAATATTAGAATATACGTCAAATATTAAAAGGGGAGTCAATATGAATAGAGATCAAATAATTAATAAAATTAAAGAAAAAGAAATTGCAATAAATAATATTAAAAACGAACTAAATGAATTAAAAGCAATGCTTAATGTTTTAGATAGTAAGGAAGAAGTATCATCTTTATCAAGAGAAGAAAAAGTTAAAATATTTATGAGCTATTTTAAAGGTAGAGATGATGTATATCCATATTTATCTATTAATAAAGAAAATCCTAATATTAAATATTATATCCCTGCTTGTCTAAATGAATGGAAAAAAGGTGTTTGTAATAAAACTATGGGTAAGAAATGTAAAACTTGTCAATATAGAGAAAATGAACCATTATCAAAAGAAGTTATTTATAAGCATATGTATGAAAATAAACCTATAGGAATTTATCCTTTACTAACTGACGATACTTGTTATTTTTTAGCTTTAGATTTTGATAATAAAAATAGTGATAATGACATTAAAGAAGAAGTTCTTGCATTTCTTAATATATGTGATGAATACAAAATACCTGCTGTATTAGAAAGAAGTAGATCGGGTAATGGAATACATATATGGATTTTCTTTTCTACTAATATAAAAGCAATAATAGCAAGGAAATTAGGAAGTTTGTTATTATCTAAAACTATGGAAATAAGTAATTTATCTATATCTTCTTTTGATAGAATGTTTCCTAATCAAGATACCCTACCTAAAGGAGGTTATGGAAATTTAATAGCTTTGCCTTTTCAAAATGAACCTTCTAAATATGGTAATACAATATTTATTGATAGAAACTTTATGAAAGTGGAAAATCAATTAGAATATTTAAAGTCTATTCATAAATTAACAGAGAGTGAAGTACTTGAAACAATAGAAAAATTAAGTAATGAAACTATAGATATAGGACATGAGATAGTTAATATGAATAAAGAAGTTTTAACTAAAAGTAAAAATAAAATTGACTATCCTAAAAGTATAAAAGTAATATTAAATGATATGGTCTATATTGATAAAGCAGGATTAAATTCAATTGTTAAAAATAGTTTTAGAAGGCTTGCTACTTTTGCTAATCCAGAGTTTTATAAAAAACAAAGCTTAAGAATGTCCGTTTATAATGTGCCTATGGTAATTGACTGTAGTAAAGAAGATGATAAGTATTTAAAGTTACCGAGAGGTACTTATGAATATTTAGAAAATCTTTGTAAAACTAATAATATAAAAATAATTAAAACAGATAAGAGAAGTGAAGGTAAAAAAATTACAGTTAGCTTTAACGGTAAATTAAGAGAAGAACAACAACTTGCTTTAGATAAACTCCTTAAATATGATAATGGAATACTTTGTGCTCCAACGGGATTCGGTAAAACAGTTATAGGATGTAAACTGATAGAAGAAAGAAAAGTAAATACTTTAATACTTGTTAATAAACTTCAATTACTTGAACAGTGGAAAGATAGAATTAAAGATTTTCTTAATATAGATGAAGTAGGAGAGATAAGTGGTAAAAAGAAAAATATTACTAATATAATAGATGTTGCTAGTATAAAATCTTTATGGAATAATGGAGATGTTTTAGATATTGCTAAAAATTATGGAATGATTATTATAGATGAATGTCATCATACTGCTGCTTATACTTTTGAACAAGCTATAAATACAGGAAATGCTAAATATGTCTATGGAATATCTGCAACACCTGAAAGAGAAAATGGCCATACACCTATTATAAAAATGCAATGTGGTGATATTAGGTATAAGGTAGATACTTTAAAATTCAATAAAGAGTTAAATATCCCTATGAAAGTAATTGTTAGAAAAAGTCATTTGAATTTTACTGATCCTAAAATAGATAATTATGAGTTAAATGAAATAAATGATTTTATAGCAAAAGATATTTTAAGAAGTGAAAGTATAATTAAAGATATTAAAAAAGAGTATCTTAATGGTAAGAATATTTTAGTATTAACGGAAAGATTAGAACATTTAGATTATATTTATGATAAACTAAGTAAGTATACTAGTAATATTTTTAAATATTATGGAGGTATAGGTAAGAAAGTTCTTAAAAAGTATAAAGAATTAAATGATGAAATAACTCTAAATAATAGTAATAAGATTATAATTTCTACAGGCTCATATATAGGAGAAGGATTTGATGATGATAAATTAGATGTTTTGTTTCTTACTATGCCGATATCAGGTAAGACTAGAGTTATACAATATGCAGGAAGACTTCATAGAAAAAATGAAAATAAAAAAGAGATATTAATATATGATTATGTTGATGATAACTTTGCTAAGACAAGAAATATGTTTTTAAAAAGAAAGAGTACCTATGAAAAGTTAGGATATGAAATAGTTAGTGAGGGAAGTTATGAATAGTAGTGAATTTTTAAAAAAAAGTAAATGATGAACTTAAAAATAGAGAAAAACAAGAAATATTAGATATTGTTAATAATTTAATTAGAAAGATACCAAAAAGTAAATATGATGAAGTTATTTATATGCTTGGTAATGATGATAAGTTAGAAAATATAGAATCAAAAATAGAAGAATATAAAACCAAGTTTAAAATGATTGATGATTTAGATCTTTATTTTCATGCGACAGGTTATGAGGATTATGATAATTATTATTGGGGAGACTGGATCTGGGAGTATAGTGATGATGATAATGTAGGAGATTTAATAAAAGAAGCGACATATTATGCAGTTAATTTAGTTAATCATAAAGAATATAAGTATGCTAAAGAGTTATTAGATTTAATTATTTATACTAATTATCAATTTTTAGATGATGATGGTGGAGATTTTTTTGAAATATCTTTAAAAGAATTACAAGAAGAATGTTTAATTAATATAAATGTATATACTATATGTACTTATGCAATTTATGCTACTTATCAGTCTTCACCTAAAAGTTTGAGAGCGAAAAATATATATGATTATTTTAAAAATGAAAACTTTAAGGATGTTTCTGTCGAAGATTCTTTTAAATTAGGTACAGAAATTTTAACTGAGCTTGACGACTTTTTTACATCATGGATTAATCTTTTAATAGATAAACAAGATGATATTTCTTATAGATTATTAAAAGAAACTTTAGTTTATAACAACTTTAATAATTATGGAAAATATATTAAAGATTTTGCAGTAAATCACCCTAAAATATATCTTGATATATTTGATTATTTGGTTAAGGAAGAAAGAATAGATGAAGTGATAAGAATAGGTAATCTTGCTTTATCTTATTTAGATAAAGATTTAACTATAAGAAATGATATATTATTGTTTATGGCAAAGTATGATAGTAGTAATAAAGAAATGTATATAATTGAGTCTTTTGAATCTAATAGTACAGTAGCAAATTTACTTAGAGTAATTAATAATGGATATTATTTAAAATATAAAGAAAAGATTAATAAGATTATAAGCTCTAATAAAGGAAATACAAATAGTAATAAAAGTAATGAATTAAATAAGAATTATGTAGATAAAGATACTTATAGTTATCTTCAATTCTTTTTAGGCAATTTCGAGGAGTTTTATAATATATGTTTAAGCAATAAAAAATCTCTTGGTTGGTCTTATTCTTTCATTGAAACAGCAGTATATTTATGGATATTAGTTTTAAATAATAACATTTCATCTGGGCTGTTTTTAAATGTTTTAGAAGATATTTTCTCAAGACTTAAGATAAAAGATAACACTTTGTTTTTAGATGATAATTATTCTTTAATATTTAATAAATGGAAAGATAATTTTGAACTTTTGGATAAAGATAAATATTTAACTTGGCTAGAAGAAGTAATAGATAAAAGAGTAACTGCAATAGTTGAAGGAAATCATAGAAAATCATATTATAAAGCAGCAAAACTAGTTGTATCTTTAGGCGAAGTTATGGAAGCGAATGGGATTGTTGATGATAAAGAGAAATTTATAGATAATTATTATCAAAAATATTCAAGGCGAACTGCATTTAGAAGTGAACTTAAGAAATATAGTAATTTTTAATTAGTGTTGATGGTAAAAAAATATATAGACTTCATTAAAAAAATATGGTATATTATAAGCACATAAGTGATTATGTTATGCTAATTTTGCATATAATATTAAAAAAGCAGGTGAAGCCAGCCTTAAATGGCAGCTAAAAAAGCGAGTGAAGCCAGCTCTATAAATGGCAGCTAAAAAAGTGAGTGAAGCCAGCTCTATAAATGGCAGTTAAAAAAGTAGGTTAGAGAGCAAACTCTAATCTTTTATTTTGTATGATAAAATATTTAAATTTATATATTGACGAACATATATTCTCTATAGTACACTAATTTATAAAAGAAATAAATAAGAAAAATTGATTTAGATGGAGGTGCTTATGTATAAAAAATTAAGAATAGTAAAAGTTGATTCTCTTTATTGTGATTATTTGAGAAAATATGATAATAAGGTTTCATATAATGCAGGTACAAAAGATTTAAGACCTTTTATAGGTGTATTATTTACGATAGGTAAGTGTGAGTACTTTGCTCCTTTATCTTCACCAAAGCCAAAGCATAAAAGTTTAAGAAACACTTTAGATTTAATTAAAATAAATAATGGTGAACTTGGTGTAGTTAATTTTAATAATATGATTCCAATTACTAGTAATAATTATGTTGAATTTGATTTGGATAAAAAGGCTAATGAAAATAGTGAGATGTTTAGAATAGAACTACTTAGAAATCAACTTAGATGGTTAACTGCTAATAAAAAAGTTATTAATACTAAATCTAAGTTATTGTATAATTTATATAAAGCTGATAAATTACCTAAAAATGTTAGGGATAGATGTTGCAATTTTCCTTTATTAGAAGAAAAATGTAGGGAATATAATAAGCAAAAAGTTAGTGGGTGATAAAATGATTTATACTACTCATTATAAATCTCCAATAGGAGATATTTTACTAGCTTCCCAAAACAATAAACTAATAGGTTTATGGATAGAAGGCCAGAAATATTATTTTTCTTGCTTAAAAGATGAAATAAAAGAGGAAGAAAAAGAAATATTAATTAAGACTAAAGAGTGGCTAGATAGATATTTTAAGGGAGAAGAGCCTAGTATAAATGAACTTGATTTAAATCCTTTAGGTAGTAACTTTAGAAAAAGTGTTTGGAAGATACTTTGTGAAATACCTTATGGAGAAGTTATTACTTATAAAGATATTGCAGATACTATCGCTAAACAAAAAGGTCTTAAAAAGATGTCTAGTCAAGCGGTAGGTGGTGCAGTTAGTCATAATCCTATTTCTATAATTATACCGTGTCATAGAGTAGTAGGATCTAATGGTAGTTTAACTGGTTATGCAGGTGGTATTGATAAGAAAATTTATTTATTAAAACACGAAAAAGTTAATATGGAAAAATTATTTATTCCAAAGAAAGGAACAGCATACAGCATTATGAAAAGATGTAAGTGGTGTAATTTAAATAATCCAATATACATTAAATATCACGATGAAGAGTGGGGAATACCTAACTTTAATGATAAATATTTATTTGAAATGTTAATATTAGAATCATTTCAAGCAGGACTATCTTGGGAATGTGTTTTAAATAAAAGAGAGAGTTTTAGGAAAGCTTATGATAATTTTGATTTAGATAAAGTTTGGTCCTATGATGATAAAAAGATTAATGAATTACTAGATAACAAAGATATTATTAGGAATAAATTAAAAATAAAAGCTAGTATAAGTAATGCTAATATTTTTAGAGATATAAAGAATGAGTATGGTAGTTTTTATAATTATTTAAAAGAATTTACTGAAGATAAAATAATTTATGAAACAGATAAGACTACTAACGATTTATCAGATGCTATATCGAAGGATTTAAAGAAAAGAGGTATGAAATTCGTAGGAAGTACCATTATTTATTCTTATTTACAGGCGATAGGTATTATTAATTCCCATGATAAAAACTGTTCTTTTTATAAAAATACATAAATTAATATTTGCATATACTATAAAGATTAATAATTTTAATAGGTAGTGATACTTATGGAAAGAATATTTTTTAATATTGAACCTAATAGTTTTGCGACATCGGCCTTTTTAATAGGTTTAATACTATCACAAAAGTTGTCTTTAGAAGAGCAGGATAGTATTGGGAACTGGTTACAATTAGTTGGTCTTACTATGCAAACATATGCTTCTCAGCAAATTACAATTGATGCTAGTAAAATTGATAGTAAAGATAAAAGTAATGATGGCTCTGATATTGAAAAGTTAAAGAAAACTATCAAAGATATAGAAGAAGAATTAGATAAGATTTATTGTGATAAATAGTAATTTAAAAATACTATTTTTCTTTTAGGTAAAATGTTATACTTAAAGTAGGAGGGATAATTAATGAACGATGTTATTAAAAATATAGTAGAAAGAAGAAGTATAAAAAAATATAAAAGTGATATGGTTCCTACTGAATTAATTGATGAAGTATTAAAAGCGGGTACTTATGCACCATCTGGTATGAACAGACAATCTCCTATAATAATTGCTATTACTAATAAAGAACTTAGAGATAAGCTATCTAAATTAAATGCTAAGATTATGGGAGTTGATATTGATCCTTTTTATGGTGCTCCTGTTGTAATTGTAGTGCTAGCAGATAAGTCAGTTCCTACATATATTTATGATGGTAGCCTAGTTATGGAAAATATGATGCTAGCGGCAAGTTCTTTAGGACTTGGTAGTTGTTGGATACATCGAGCAAAAGAAGAATTTGAAACGGAAGAGGGAAAAGAAATATTAAAGTCTTTAGGAATTACTGGAGACTATGAAGGAATAGGTAACTGTATATTAGGCTATCCTGATATGGAAGCGAAAGAAAAGCCAAGAAAAGATAATTATATTTATAAGATAGATTAGGAGAAACTTATGAGAATAGATAATTTTTACTTTGTGGTAGAGGATATAACCAAAGCAATAAAATTTTACTCAAAACTGTTTGAAGAAGAGCCCACCAATATAACTGAAAATAGATGGGCTGACTGGCAAAATAGAGATAATAGAACTTACTTTGGTATTATTTCTGTTGAAGCGACAGGTGATAAAAGAGTTATAGGAAATAATGGAGTTTTAGGTTTATATACTGATGATATAGATAAAGCTTTTAATAAGTGTAAAGAAATAGGTGCAAAAATATTATATGAACCTGAAAAAATTCCTAATAGTTTAGATAATTATACTTGTTTTGCTATTGAAGATTTAGATGGAAATAAAATAGAGATTTCATATTATGATAAGTAGATATATAGTGTGTATATAATGAGAAGTTATGATTATTTCTTTTTGAATATTGACATATATTGAAAACAATGTATAATAGTGTAAAAAAAATACATTTAAATAAAATTAATTGTATTTTTTTTACATTTATTTAATATAATATAATGTAGGAAGGTGATAGAAGTGCTAACAGGAATTACATTAAAAGATTATACAACTTTTATAAAAGAAACAACTTTTGATTTTAAAGCTACTAATTCTAAAATATTAAACGAAACAAATGTTGGTGATAATAGAGTATTAAAAGGAGCACTTTTTGTTGGTGAAAACGCTTCTGGTAAGACTCAAGTATTACAAGCAATAGTATTATTATTTGACTTATTATTAGATAATACTGAACAAAATTTTATAGTAAAAAAATCAATGTATACTAAAGGTACTAAATTTAGTTTGGTTTATACATTTAATGTTGATGGTAATGATATTAAATATTCTGTTGAATTTGAAGGTAATGAAATTAATTCAGAAAAATTATTTGTTAATAATGAATTAAAGCTTGAAAGATTAAAGAAAAATGGTAAAACTTATTTTGGAGAAGAAAAAGATAATGATAATATTAATCCAAGCTTAGCTTTATTAAAATTAGAATATTATAATACAAGATTTAATAATGATATAGTTTTAAATAAATGGTTTGATTTTTTAAAAAACTCTCTATATATTAACTGTTTATTTGGAAGAAGAACTATAAAGTCATATAATCCAGTAAAACTACCAGAACAAATTATAGAAAAATATGCTGAAAGTAATGATGCAACTAAATTGAATAAACTTATTGAAAAATTAGGTTATAATAGTGAAGTTGTATTTAATAAACAGTTTTCTAATACTGATAAAACAATAGTTATAAATTCTACTAAAGAAACAATTGGTTTAAAAAAGAAAGGCACTAATTTTGTAATGCCTTTACCTCTTGAATCTACTGGTAATAAATCTTTTATGAATATGATTTTACCTATTAATTATGTAACTAAAAATAATTCTATTATTATTGTTGATGAATTTAGTAGTGGACTTCATAATGAATTAGAAGAAGCTTTAATAAAATATTTCTTTAATAATAGTGGAAATTCACAAATATTTTTTACTTCTCATTCTACTAATTTATTAGATACTTCAATTTTAAGACCAGACCAAATTTATTCATTTAAATTTGATGCTAAAGAAGGTACTCTAATTAAAAGATTTTCAGATGAGAATCCAAGAGAATCACAAAATATAGAGAAAATGTATTTAAATGGAGTGTTTGATGGAATGCCAAAATACAATAAAGAGTTTAAAGATTAATAAAAATAAATCAATTGGTGAAGTTGTTATAGTAGTAGAAGGGGAAAAGGAAGAATTTAAATTATTAAAGCACATTTTTACAAAGATTTTGGATTATAATTATGTTCAAGTTAGAAGAAATAAAGTAATGAAAGACAAATTTGAAAGTAAAAATAATAAAAATTCAACTATAATTGTTGCTAATACATCTAATTCAAATATAAAAACAATTATGGAAGATAAAAATTATAAAGATAAATTGTATAATCTTTTAAAGAAAGAGTACAATAGAAGTTTGAAAAATGTACCTATATATATTTTATGGGATAGAGATGCAGATTCAAATACTAGTGATGTTGTTTTGAAAGCACTTAATACTTTTACAAGTTCCCTAGATAATGATTATGATATGAATGGATTATTATTACTCAGTTATCCTTGCGTTGAAAGTTTTGAATTATCAAATTTTATTAAACAATTTTGGAAAACTAATTTTAGTAGTGCAACGGATGCTAAAAAGAAGATGAAAGAAATAATACCTGAATTAACTGATATAGATGAAAAATCACTTATGTTAGCGATAGAGAATATGCATAGAACAATGTATTCTTATGGAATAAGAAAATATGATCCATCAAATTTTAAAAAGGAAAATTTAAAAATATTTAGAAAAGAATCAGAAGAATATTTAAATAATAAATATTTTAATGCACTTTCTTTAATTGGTATTATGCTTATTGATTTAGGAATAATAACTGAAGTATAGAAATTTGTACAAATTGTTAGTCTTTTTAAAAGATTTGTTTTATTTATATATAAATACTTGATGTAAAAAACTGGCATATAAGTCTTATATGATTTATTCAAGTTATTGAATATGAGAGTTATTTTTTAACTCAGTTATATAAGCACTGCTAGTCTTTTTGTTAGTTGTAAAACTAAACCTTCTAAAGTATAATAGTCTTAGAAAAGTTAATGAGGAGAAGGTTGAAAAAAATATCTAAAAAATAAACACGCAAAAAAGATTTTGTGAGAAAACGCAAAAATTCGTGTTCATAATAATTATCGACAAAAATAAATGAGTTGTGGCATTGACTGTAAATCTCCACTTGAAAACTTGAGAATTGTTTTACCAAAGTTAAGGTTCCGTGCTCATAAAAGTAGAATAATAATCTACAGGCTACACTCATTTGTACTCTAGAGATAAACGACACATATAATTATACGGGTTTAAGAAACATTTCTTAACACCACTCACCTCACCGTGCTCTGTAGTGTACCAACAACTGATAGTTATTATAAATGATTTTAGATATAAGTCAACTTTTCATCTCAATTTGTGCCTTTCAGAGGACTGGAAGGACGATAGAAAGGAATGTTAGAGAATTATGTTAAAGAGATTAAAAGTTAGTGTGGCTCTTATTATTTTAGGTAATCTATTATATTTAGCTTTGTCATTTTTTTCTGATAGTAATAGTAGTTTCCAAGAATTTACTTCAGGATTATTATTAGGACTATCTATTGGTATTAATTTAATAGGAATTTTACTATTATTATATACAATTGTAAAATATAATAAGGACGGAAAGCAGTGATAATATGGAACAGACAAGTATTTTTGAAAATCCTTTAAATGAACCTTTAGCATCTAGAATGAGACCAGTTAATTTAGATGAATTTGTAGGACAAGAACATTTAATTGGTAAAGATAAATTACTTAGAAAGATAATTGAAAGTGATAATGTTTCTTCAATGATTTTTTGGGGACCTCCAGGAGTTGGGAAAACTACTCTTGCTAGAATAATTGCTAATGAAACTAAATCGGATTTTATTACGTTTTCTGCTGTTACATCGGGAATTAAAGAAATAAAAAAGGTAATGGAAGAAGCAGAGGTCAATAAAAGATTAGGTGTTAAGACAATTGTTTTTGTAGATGAAATACATAGATTTAATAAGGCTCAACAAGATGCTTTCTTGCCTTTTGTTGAGAAAGGTTCTATTGTTTTAATTGGAGCGACAACAGAGAATCCTTCCTTTGAAATTAATAACGCTTTACTTTCAAGATGTAGAGTATTTGTTTTAAAAGAATTAACTAGTGATGATATTTTAGTTATTTTAAAAAGAGCGATTACTGATGATAGAGGTTTTGGTAAAGAGAAAGTTATTATAGAAGATAATCTTTTAAAAATAATTGCTGATTTTGCAAATGGTGATGCCAGAAGTGCTCTTAGTTCTTTAGATATGATTATAACTAATTCTAATGTTTTATCTGATGGCTCTATTAAAGTTACTAAAGAAATAATAGAAGAATGTTTAACTAAAAAGACTTTATTATACGATAAGAATGGAGAAGAGCACTATAATATTATTTCTGCTTTACATAAATCAATGCGTAATAGTGATCCTGATGCTGCTATTTACTGGTTATCTAGAATGATAGAAGCAGGAGAAGATCCTTTATATATTGCTAGAAGAATTACAAGATTTGCTGCAGAAGATATAGGCCTTGCTGATACTAATGCTTTAAATGTAGCGATTAATGTTTACGAGGCTTGTCACTTTATAGGTTATCCTGAATGTAATGTTCACTTAACAGAAGCGGTTATTTATATGTCTTTAGCACCTAAATCTAATGCTTGTTATACCGCTTATATGAAAGCTAGTGAGGATGCTAAAAAGATGTTAGCAGAACCTGTTCCTTTAAATATTAGAAATGCTCCTACTAAATTAATGAAAGACTTAAATTATGGAAAAGGATATCAATATGCTCATGATAGTAAAGATAAATTAACTACTATGGAGTGTCTTCCTCCTTCTTTAAAAGGTAAAGTATATTATGAACCTACTATGGAAGGAAAAGAGCTTAGATTTAAAGAAAGGTTAGAGCAGATAAAGGAATGGAAGAGAAAACATAGAATTTAAGATAAAGATATTTATTAGAAAGTGAACGTTTATAAATTGTGGAGGTAAAAGTGATAAGAAATATAAATTGCATTTCAAATGCTGATTTAGAAGAAGTAACAAAAAAGTAAAAAAAGATAATAAATAATTATAAGTAGTAATGGTAAAGAGAGGTTAAAATTATGGAATATATATTTATGTTAATTTTTGGTATATGCATTATAGTTTTAGGAATTTTAAATTATAAAGGTAATATTTCTTCTATTCATTGGTATAATAGAACAAGAATTACAAAAGAAAATTCTAGGAAATATGGAGAAGCAATGGGGCTTGGAACAATAATAATTGGAGTTAGTTTAACTATAACTGCTATTTTACAAATGATTTTTGATATTGAAAGTCTATGGCTTATTACTTTAGTAGGAGTTATCGTTGGTCTAGTTTTTCTACTTTATGGGCAATTTAAGTATAATAAGGGAATTTTCTAATTTTGATATAGATTCCTTTATTTTTTAGTATATATGCTTGGTGTGTTAAGAAAACTAGCAAAAATGTAAAGTATTGTTGATAGAAAAAGATAGTTTAAGGTAGTACACTTAATTTGGAGGTTGATAAAATGAGTTTAGGAAATAATTTGTTTGAGGCAAGAAAGAAGGCAGGGTTATCACAAGAAAGAGTTGCAGAAAAATTAGGGGTTAGTAGACAAACTATTTCAAAATGGGAAACCAATGAAACTATTCCAGATATTTATCAGGCCAAAAAACTTTCAAAATTATATAAACTATCTTTAGATGAGTTAATAGAGCTTGATGTGGATTTAAAAGAAATAGAAGAAATTATTAAAAATACTGATGAGGCGAAAGAATCAAAAATTAATTGGACAAATGCTTGGGGTAAGAAATATAAAGTATTAGTAACATATCAAAAAGAGGTAGATATATCTAAATATGCTAAAGGAATTAGAATGATGCTTGATAGTTTATCTAGTGAGTATTGTTATAATGAACAAGATAGTATGTTAGTTTTAAAAGATATTCTTTATCATGAGTGGAAAGATAATAAATAGTATTAGTTATTATAATGTTAAGAAAATTAGCATAATTTCCATCAGATATTGCTAGATTAAAAAGTCTTAAGATTATATACTTTTAACTGAGGTGAAAAAATGGAAATAGGAAATAAAATATTAGAGTTAAGAAAGAAAAATAATCTTTCTCAAGAAGCATTAGCAGAAAAAATAGGAGTTAGTAGGCAAACAATATCTAAATGGGAGTTAGGTGAGACAGCTCCTGATATTAAACAAGCGAAAGAATTATCTAAAGTATTTAATGTTAGTCTAGATGAATTAACTGATAATGATATTAAAAATGTTTTAGAAGCTAAAGTTAGTAATACAGAAAAGTTAGCAGGTATTATAATTAAAATTTTAAAAGTAATAGGAATCTTATCAATAATATATGTAATACTTTTTGTCATTGCATTAATTTTATTTACTGCTTTTCCTAATGAGCAAAAGACAACGACAGAGATAATATCTGCTGATTTAAATTGTTCTATTGGAGATAATAATTATTTGATTACAATTGGAGAAGATAATTATTTTGAATGTATGGAGTGTAATAAAGATATGATGATATATTTAAAAGATATTACAGATTATGCTAATATAGAGCATAGTGTAGAAAATATAGAAAAATATTTTGAAGATAATGGAGGTAGTTGTAAATAAGTATGAAAGTAATAACAGTATGTGGTAGTTATAAATTCAAAAAAGAGATGGTTGATATTGTAGAAAAATTAACTTTAGAAGGTAATTGTGTCTTGATGCCTAATGAATTATCAAGATTTAATTAAGATGATTATAGTCAAGAAGAAGCTTTAATGATTGATAAAATGCACAAAGAAAAAATTAAATTATCAGATGCTATACTTGTTGTTAATGTGGATGGTTATATTGGTAATAGCACTAAAAGTGAAATAGAGTATGCTAAATCTTTAAATAAGGAGATTATTTATTATACAGATTTGATGAAATAATGTAATAGTTTTTATATAGAGAAAAGTGAAGAAAGTGGTGCTGTAATGAAAAATATTTTGGTGCACGGATTAGGACAAAATGAAACAAGTTGGAATAAAGTAGAAGAAGAGTTAAAGAGCAATAGTATAAAGGTAGAAATTCCTAGTTTATATTCAATGTTAAAAGATGTTACATCAGATTATGCTACTTTATATGAAAAGTTTTCTAATTACTGTAATAATTTTGATGAAAAATTAAATCTATGTGGCCTTTCTCTTGGAGGAATACTTGCAATTGATTATGTAAAAGAGCATCCTGATAAAGTAAATTCTCTTATATTAATTGGAACACCTTATAAAGTACCTAAGTTTCTTTTTAAAGTTCAAGGACTAATATTCAAAATTATGCCTAGATCTACTTTTGAGAAGATAGGGTGTGAGAAGAAAGATTTTATTTCTCTTGTTAATTCTATGAGTAATTTAGATATAGAAATTAACTTAGATAAAGTAACTTGTAAAACTTTAATATTATGTGGTGTTAAAGATAGTCAAAATATGGAAAGTGCAAAATTATTAAATAAATCTATTAACAATAGCTCTTTTAAAACTATAGATAATTCTTCTCATGAAGTTAATGTAGATAATCCTAAAGAACTTGCTAATACTATTTATGATTTTTGGAAAGATAGAGGTAATTAATATGAATTATTATGGTAGTGAAGAATATAATCAGTTAATTAAAGAGCTAGATAAATTAGTTTATTCTAAATGTGATTTATTAAGGCCAACAAATGAAATAGAGTTAGATGATAATTATTCTATAAAATATTATTACTATAAAGATATAGATAGTAGTAAAGATGGAGAAGTATGTAGATTATATAAAGATAAAAAAATGATTTATGAATGGAAAAATATTTATGATAAATCAAGATATGCTACTATTATAAAGCATTCTGATGGTAATAAATATTTATTATTTTCTATAGACTTATATGGTTATAGTGTTTTAAATTTAAAGACATTAAAGTGTATTAACTATATACCAAGTAAATCTCGCTTAGATAATAAAGAAACTTTTATTTGGTGTGATGTCAATTATAATCCAAAAAATAGTTTATTAGTAGTTAGTGGGTGTTACTTTGCAAGTCCATATTCATTAATTGTTTTAGATTTTACTAAACCTATGGAAATAGTAGATTCTAGTAATTGGCTTAATCTACCTTCAAAGTATTATGAATTAGGTTGTGATATTGATTTTAAATGTTGGAAAGATAATAAATTGGTTTGTATATTAGATGGTGATAAAGATAATATATTAACTATAGATATTGATGAACTAAAGGAGGAACAATAATGAGTTTAACAATAAATATATATTATACAGGTAAAAATGGTAGTGCAAGAGCTTTTGCTAAAGAAATGGTAGAAAGTGGTCTTGTAGAAAAAATAAGAAATGAAGAAGGTAATTTAAAGTATGAATATTTCTTTCCTATGGATGATAAAGAAACAGTTTTATTAATAGATAGATGGGAAAATGAAGAAGCCTTAGATAAACATCATAAAACAGAAATGATGAGTGAAATTGCTAATCTTAGAGATAAATATAATCTTCATATGAGAGTTGAACAATTTGTTTTTCAAGATAAATAGACTTGTAAAATTATTTTAATATATAATGAATTTATTAGGAAGGACTACTATGTTAGAGGATGAAGTACTTAAAAAGAGAAAACTAAATAAAGATAAATTAATTCCTTATGGTTTTACATTAGAAAACAATATTTATAAATATTCTAAATTAATTATGGATGATACTTTTAGAGTTGATATTACTATTGATAGTAAAGGTAATGTTATAGGTAGGGTATATGACTTAGATGGAGATTATGAATATACTAACTTTCGTCTTGAAAATGTTAAAGGAGATTTTGTTAATAGAGTAAAAGATGAGTATCTTAAAGTAATAGAATCTATTGCAAATAATTGTTATACTAAAGAATATTTCATTTATAAACAGTCTAATGAACTTAGTAATTTAATTAAAGAAAAATATAACGTTATACCAGAATTCTTATGGGAATCTAATCCTAATTATGGCATCTTTAGAAATAAAAGTAGTAATAAGTGGTTTGGGGTTATTATGAATATAGATAGAAGTAAACTTAATCCTAATGAGAGTGGAGAAGTTGAAGTATTAAATGTAAAGTTAGATGATTTAGTTGATTATTATCTAAAGAAGGAAGAAATATATCCTGCATATCATATGAGTAAAAAGAGTTGGGTTAGTATTATTTTAGATAATACTTTATCTAATAAAGAAATTATGAATCTTATAGATATTAGTTTTGATTTATCTAATCGAAAAAAAGAATGGATTATTCCTACTAATCCCAAGTATTATGATATTGTTAATGCTTTTAATAATACAGATACTATTACTTGGCGAAAGTCTCATAACTTTATGATTAATGATATTGTTTATATCTATATTACAGAGCCTTATGCTTATATTATGTTTAAGTGTGTTGTTATTTCTTTAGATGAAGATTTTATGATGCTAAAACTATTAAAAAGATATAGTGATAATGAGTTTACTTTTGAAAGATTAAAAAGCTGTGGTGTTAAATCTGTTAGAAGTCCAAGAGGTATTACTAGTAAATTAAGTGAAGAATTAAATAAGGGTATGATATAATAGATGTAAGTTACTGTTGTTTGAAGTACATAATGATTATAGAAAATTTGTAAATAGTAAAGGAGAAAAGTAAAATGACAAAGGAATATTTTGATATTTTAGATGAAAATGGAAATAAAACAGGTAAAACAAAATTAAGAAGTGAAGTTCATAGGGATGGTGATTGGCATAAAGCTGTTCATATTTGGATTATTAATGAAAATGGTGATATTTTATTACAGAGAAGATGTGCCACAAAAGATAGTAATCCTAATATGCTAGATATATCTTGTGCTGGACATTTAACTGATGGTGATGAATCTTTAACTGGAGCAATTAGAGAATTAAAAGAAGAATTGAACTTAGATATTAATAGAGAAGATTTACAATTTATTAAAACTTTAAAAAGAAGTTCTAAATATACTTCTACTTTTATAAATAATGAATTTGATGATTTATATATATTAAGAACAAACAAAAAAATTAGTGATATGAAATTTCAAGAAGAAGAAATATCAGAAATATTTTTTGTACCTTATAATGAATTTAGGAAAATGGTTAATAACAAACAACCTGATTTATTGATGCATACTGAGGAATTCAATATTTTATTTGATATGTTTGATAAGGAGTTTGGAGAATAGATTGAAAAAGGGAATTTATATTAGCATTAAGCCTGTACATTTAAATAGAATAGTTACAGGAAAGAAAAATTATGAATTTAGAAATTATTATCCTAAAGAACATATTGATGTTTTATATGTTTATAAATCATCTCCAACTTGTGAACTTAAATATATAATAGAGTTAGGGGAGATAGTTAAATATCCTAATAAGATAATTAAAGAAGGTTATGGTAATGATGACTTCAATAATGGTTTAAAGAGTTCTAAATATGCTTATGGGATAAAGTGTTTATATGAGTTAGAAGGGTATATATCCTTAAAAGAATTAAAAGAAAAATATGGTTTTAATCCTCCACAAAGTTATGCTTATGATGTAAGATATGAAAAGTTAACAGAAGATATAAATAAAATGAATGTTAAAAGACGAATTTAATCGCCTTGACTAAAGACTTTTCTTCAATAATTTGATAAAATATAATTATAAATAATGAGTTTAGGAGGTTTATTTATGCAAGCAAGTGATGTTAAAAAAGCTTTAATAGAACAGAGAAAAATAAATTTGAAAGGTAATTTATATCATAAAACACAAATTGATTTTGCATATAACACTAATCATATGGAAGGTTCTACTATAACTCCTGATGAGACTGCAAGTATTTTTGATACTGGAACGATTTTAGCGAGTAATGATAAAGTAATTGTTTTAAAAGATGCTACAGAAACTAAAAATCATTTTACGTTATTTAAATATATGTTAGATACATTAGATAATCCTCTTGATGAAGATATGATTAAGAAATATCATTTTATTTTGAAAGATGGAACTTTAACTGATAGTGAAAAAGAATGGTTTAATGTAGGTGAATATAAAAAGAAAAAGAATTTTGTTGGTAATATTACAACAAGTTTACCAAAAGATGTTAGTAAAGATATGAAGGATTTGTTAGATTGGTATAATAGTATAGAAAATAAAAAACTAGAAGATATAATAGAATTTCATGTTAAGTTTGAGCATATTCATCCTTTTCAAGATGGTAATGGTAGAGTTGGCAGAATGATTATGTTTAGAGAATGTTTATATAATGATATAATGCCATTTTATATTGAAGATAGAAATAAAGATTTTTATATTAGAGGGATTAAAGAATATCAACTTCATAATGAAAAAGGCTATTTAATAGATACTTGTTTAAATAGTCAAGATAATTATGAAAGAATGGCTAGATATTTTTTAGAGGAGAATTAATAAGTAGTTTAATTTTATTAATTACTTATATTTTTTAGAAGTTTTTGACTATATGATAAGATGATTTTGGAAAGGTATATAAAAGTGAGAAAAGAGATTAAAGAATTTATTATTGAATATGATAGAAATATAAAATTAAGAAAATAGTATTAGATACTGGTAAAAGATATCATAATAGACCTAGTATGGTTAGAGCGATGATAATAGAAGAAGATTAATTTATGAATATTTAATTATATTATGGTTTATTGCAATATTAACTTTAGTTATAGTATTATATATATAAATTAAAGTTAATAATGGAGGTATAAAATGAACTATAAAAAAGAATATAATAAATATTTAATTTCTTCAGTATTAGATACCGCTAATAATAAAATAGCAAGTAGTTCATTTATTACAGCATTTGCAGTTTATTTAGGATTATCAAGTTTTGCAATTGGTATTTATGCAGTTTTAGATACAATAACTAATATTATTCAAGTGTTTGCTGCTCCAATATTTTCACGAATAGGGCAGTCAAAGTTGGTAGTATTAACAAATTATACTATTTATAGATTATCATCGGTCTGTTTTTCCTTTATACCATTTATAACTGATGATATTGGTTTAAGAACTTTTTTATTTTTTATATTTGCATCAATATATGCTATAACAGGAGAGCTTGGTTATATTACTTTTGTTAATTGGCGGATGACTTTAGTTAAAAAAGAAGATAGGGCTAGATTCGCTTCAACAAGAAATATTTTTAAAAACACCTTAGTAATGATATTTAGTTTAGCTATGGGAGTTATACTTGATAGTTTTACTGCAAAAGGTAATGAATTATATGGGTTTATTATATTATTTGTTGTTATATTTTTAATTGCCTTTATAGATATCTACATTAGAATACATACATACAAACCTATAATTAAAGAGAAAAAAGTATCAATTAAAGAGACTGTTTTAAAACCAGTGAGTGATAAAGATTTTCGTAAGGTTCTTATTATAGGTGGTTTAAATAGATTTGCTTACGGTATTGGGATAATGTATTTAAATGTATTTTTATTAAGATATTTAGAAATTGATTATATATTTTATAGTTTTTTAAATATTTTAATTAACTTTTCAGATGCATTATTTAGTAAATTTTGGGCAAAAAAAACTATAGATAGAAGATGGAGCAAAGTATTATTACCGATGAGCATAATATATATTATTGCCTTTATATTATTATTTATGTTAAATGATAAACTACTAATAATTTTGTTACCAATTATTTATATTTTACTTGGCTTTGGTAATAGTGCATATGAACTGTTTGATCATATAGCGATATATGAATATTCAAAAGAAAATTACAAGACTTCTTATGTTACTTTTGAACGATTTATAGAAGGACTTGTTACTGCAACATTACCTGTAATCTCATATCTAATCTTTAAAGAAAGTATAAACTCTATAAAATTAACATTTTTATTAGCAGTAATTACTTATTTTATATTATTTTTATATGTTGGGGTTAAAAAGAGAGGACTAAAGAATAAATAAAATACTAAATAAATATTAAAATTAAGGTAGAGATAAGATGATTTAAGTATGAAGATATATTTAACAATAAATGGAAATAGTTTTACAGCGACATTAGAAGACAATGAAACAACAAGAGAGCTTTTAAAAAAACTTCCATTAGAAGTTAGTATGAGTGAATTAAATGGTAATGAAAAGTATTATTATTTTGATGAAAGTCTTCCTACTAATAGTTATAAACCTGGTAAAATAAGTACTGGAGATATTATGTTATATGAAAGTGACTGTCTAGTTATCTTTTATGAAGATTTTGATACTCCTTATAGTTATACAAGACTTGGTAAGATAGATAATGTAGATAACTTAAAAAAAATTTAGGAAAAGGAAATGTTAATGTTGTGATAAGTAAATAGTTAGTGTGGAAATGCTAACTTTTTTTAATTTTCTAAATATTTTAACTTTTTTAACTTATTTATATGTTAGAATATATATTAAGAAATTATTTGGGAGGTTTATTTTATATGAGAATTGTAAGAAGTAATAATTGGAATAGAGTTAATACAAGGGAAGAGCTATTAGAATTATTAAAGGAATATAGAGGAATATTATCTAATCCCATGCAAGAGTATTTAAATTCTTTAATAGAATTAGAGTTTTCTGTTATAAGAGATTATATTAAAGATGAAGATAGAGATGTTTTATCTGAATTAGAGGTATATAAGAAAGTAGCAATATATAATATTTATAATAGAGCTTTAAATCTATTTAAAATGCAAGATATGCAACTTAGTATTTCTAGTAATGAAAATGGTTTTGAAAGTTTAGATATTTCTACATCAATAAATGATAAAAATGTAAGATTGTTTCATTTTAATTATAGTGAAAATCGTAGTTTGAATGATAAAATACCCGATGAATACAAAACGATGAGAATTGGAACTGTTAATTTGTATCAAACATTAGAAAGTAAAGAATTAAGAGAAAAAGAATTAAATAGAGTAATGAATAAGTTAGAAATGCTATATGACGCACATAATCCTTATCCATCTCCTCGTAAAAAAATAGGTGGTCCATCTCAACAATGGAGCCGTGAACATTCACTTGAAATAGCTGAATATGAACGATTATTTACAGAATTAGATAGTAAAAAAGAATTAACTAATGAAGATAAAAGAGAAATTGAGATAACAAATGAAATATATAATTTATTATTAGAAGATTATGGGTTAACTAATGAAAGCTTTGAAGAAGTAAGAAGTAGAGCTAAGTTTGGATTTGAATCTTATAGTAACCTTCAAAAAACACTTGTTAAAAAAGAACCTAATTTAACTATTACAACTAGTATTAAATATATTTAAATTTAAACAAATTAAGAAGGTGAGTCTATGAAAGGACAAAATATGTATCTAGCATTTGGTAGCGAAGTCATCTATGATGATGCTTCCTTTTTAATTGAAGATAATGATAAAGTAGGAGTAGTTGGTGTAAATGGAGCAGGTAAGACAACTCTATTTAAGATTATCTTGAAAGAAGAAACGTTAGATGCTGGTAAAGTAACTGTAAATAATAAAAAGATAGGTTATCTTCCTCAAGAGATTAATTTTACTGATAAAGAGAAAAATGTCTTAGATTATTTATACAGTGGAAGACCAATTGAGGCGTTAGAACAAGAATTAAATGTTATTTATGAAAAATTAAGTAGTGCAAGTGAGTTAGAACAAAATAAACTTTTAAGACAAGCAGAGAAGATTCAAAGTGAACTTGATAGTCTTAATCAATATACCGCAGAAGATGAACTATTATCTTTGATTGAAAATATGCAAATAGATAGTGAACTATTGGAGATGAAAGTAGGAGATTTATCAGGAGGACAAAAATCTAAAATTGCATTTGCAAGACTTCTTTTTTCAAACTCTGATATTTTACTTTTAGATGAACCTACAAACCATTTAGATGCTAAGACTAAAGACTTTGTAGTGGATTATCTGAAGAATTATCACGGTATGGTTTTAGTAATTAGTCACGATATTGATTTCTTAAATGAGGTAGTAACAAAGACAATGTTTATTAATAAAGTTACTCATAAAATAAAAGTATATAAAGGTAATTATAAAGAATTTAAAAGACTTTATGCTGATGAAATGATGCAAAAAGAGTTGAGAATAAAAGAACAAGAACGGGAAATAAAGAAATTAGAAGAAGTTGTTAAAAGAGCGGAGTCTGCCTCTCGTACTAATCATAACTTAAAGAGATTAGGTGAATCAAGAAAGAAAATGTTAGAGAAAAAATTAGATGAGTTAGAGGTAAGAGAAGAAAAATATAAGACTGTTACTATGAAAGTAGAACCTAAAGAGGTTAGCGGTAGAATACCATTAGAAGTAAAACATTTAACCTTCCATTATCCCGGTAAGAGTGATTTATATCGTAATTTATCTTTTGAAATGGCAAGAGGAGAGAAGTTTTTAATAGTTGGAGAAAATGGAGTAGGTAAATCAACTTTATTAAAGTTAATTATGAATAAATTAAAACCTATTAAAGGAGAAATAGTTTATGGTTATAAAGCATCTATCGCTTACTATGCTCAAGAGTTAGAAATATTAGATGAAGATAAGACTATCCTAGAAAATGTAGATAATCCTAATTATAATGATAATGAACTTAGAACTTTTTTAGGAAACTTTCTATTTTCTAATAATGATGTCTTTAAGAAAGTAAAAGTATTATCTCCTGGGGAGAAAGCAAGAGTAGCATTGTGTAAAATACTGATTCAAAGAACTAACATAATTATACTAGATGAACCTACTAATCACTTTGATCCAGAAACACAAAAAATTATTGGAGAGAACTTTAAGAATTATACTGGTACTTTAATAATGGTAAGTCATAATCCTTCTTTTGTAGAACAGATTGGTGTAACTAGAATGTTAGTCTTACCAGAAGGTAAAATTGTAGAATATAAAAGAGAATTACTTCATTACTATTATTACTTAAATACAGAATTAGTGTAATATTGAATTTAAAAGTAGTTAGTTTTATAATAATATTAGGAGATGAAAAAAATGGCTAAAAAAGATTTAGGTGTTAAACCTTATTTGTTCCCAATGCCTGTTTTAATGATTGCAACATACTGTGAAGATGGTAGTGTTGATGTTATGAATATGGCTTGGGGAGGTATTTGTGGTAATAATAAAGTTGCTTTAAATATTACAGAGAGTCATAAGACTTCTAAAAATATTAAAGAAAGAGGAGCTTTTACTATTAGTGTTGCAGATATTCCTCATTTAGAAGAGTCAGACTACTTTGGTACTGCAAGTGCTAATAGAGTTAAAGATAAATTTGAGAAAACTGGTATGCACGCGGTTAAAAGTGAAAGAGTAGATGCTCCAATTATTGAAGAGTATCCAATTACCTTAGAATGTAAAGTATCTAAGATATATAATGATGATGAAGGATTTAGAGTAGTTGGTGAAATAGTTAATGTTTTAGCAGATGAAGAAGTACTTGATTCTAATGGTAAAGTTGATCCTACTAAGTTAAATGCTTTTGTCTTTGATCAATTTCAAAATGGATATTATGCAATAGGAGAAAAAGTAGGGGAAGCTTGGAATAGTGGAAATAAATATATGAAGTAGAATATATATTCTCCGATACTTGAAAATAATATATATTTATGATACTATGAATATGTAAAAGAAATTTACATAAACTAAAAAAGAGGAAATACCTAGTTTTGTAGATGGGTATTTACCTCAAAAAAATCTTGTGTAAACACCCTAGTTACAATGATGTAATAGGGTGTCTTTTTATCTATAAATAATTAAAAGAATTATAATAAGTAATAATATTACTATTAAAGTATCTTTCTTACTCATAAACATTTCCCCTTTCTAACCCCCTAAAATTAAGAGATAGAAAGAGGCAAACACCCATACTAGGTAATTCCTAAGTTAATAGTATCATACTTTTATTTATAAAACAATCGAACAAGATACATTTTTTAATAGAAAATTTGTTTTATATATTTAAATATGATTAGGAGAATAAAAAGTTCTTCTTTTTTGTTGTCTAGGTATTTCTCCTATGCTATAATTTTGCTTGGAAGAGGTGGATTATGTTAGAAGTTAAAGACTTAAAGAAGAAGTTCGTTAAGTATAATGCTAAACGTAAAAAAGAAGAGTTTTATGCTGATAATGGTATTAGTTTTAAAGCTAAAGATGGAGAAATCATCGGAATATTAGGACCAAATGGGGCAGGGAAAACAACACTACTTAGAATGATTGCAGGAATTCTTGAACCTACTAGTGGAACTATTTCTTTTGGAAAATTAGATTATCTTCATAATGAGATAGAAATTAAGAAAAACATTGCCTATCTATCAGGAAATACTAAACTATATAATACTTTATCACCATATGAGTTATTAAAAATGTGTGGAAATATTTATGGAGTAGAAGAAAGTAAATTAGAGGATAGAATAAAAGAAATATCTAAGAAGTTAAATATGGATAGTTTCCTATATAATAGAATTGAAAACTTATCAACAGGACAAACTCAAAGAGTTAATATTGCAAGATGTTTAGTTCATGATCCTAAATATTATATTTTAGATGAAGCGACTAGTGGACTTGATATTATTTCTAGTCAAATTATTTTAGACTTTATTAAAGAAGAAAAGAAACGTGGGAAGATAATTTTATATTCTACTCACTATATGGAAGAAGCTGAAAATATCTGTGATAATGTTATTATGATTAATAAAGGTATTGTAATTAAAGAAGGTACTCCTAGTGAAATAAAAAAATCTACTAAAACGACTAATTTAAGAGATGCTTTCTTTACTTTAATAGGAGGTGTTTCTAATGAGTAATTTAGGTAATATTTTAAAGAAAGAATTAAGAGAGATGTTTCGTGATAAGAAATCTCTTATGATGATGTTAATTATTCCTATTTTAATACCTGCTTTAGTAATAGGTATGTCTGCTTTATTTGAAGCACAAACTAATAAGCCTATAACTGATTATAATAAAATAGGTTTTGATTATGAATTAAGTGAGATGGAAAAAGATATTGCAGATAATTTAGATATTAAAGTTATTAGTGGAAGTACTGAAGAGTTAGAAGATAAGTATAGTAATGGAGAAATAGATTTATATATTACAAAAGATGGTAGTACTTATACTATAAATGGTGAAGATAATGAGACTAGTACTTATGCTACAAGTTTAATGGATACTTATTTTGCTACTTATAAAGAAGCATTACAAACTAATTATTTGGCTAGTAATAATATAAATCCTACTGATGTTACTTCTATTATTACTGTTAATAAAGATATTAAAGAAACAGAAAACTTTTATGGTAATTATATTGTAAATTATGGTTTTCTCTTTATAATTATGGCTATTACTATATCTGCTACATATCCTGCTACTGATACAACAGCAGGGGAAAAAGAAAGAGGAACACTTGAAACATTACTTACTTTTCCAATTAAAAGTAAAGATATAATTGTTGGTAAGTTCTTAAGTGTCTCTTTATCATCAATTATTACAGGTATTGTTAGTTTAATATTAATGTTAATTTCTTTAGTGTATGCTAATGGTAGTTTTGAAATATATAAAGATACTAATTTAATGTTATCTACTAGTAGTTTAATCTTTTCAATATTAGTAATTATTGCTTATTCATTACTAGTTAGTGGTCTTTGTATTGCTATTGCTAGTAAATCTAAAACCTTTAAAGAAGCTCAAAGTGCTTTAACACCATTAACATTTATATGTTTCTTTCCAGGTATGATAGCTTTTATGGCTGGTATTAGTTCATCACCACTTTTATCATTAGTGCCTTTCTTAAACTTTACACTGTTATTCCAAGATATAGTTGTTGGTAATATAGATATTGTTAATATTTTATTAATGAGTCTATCAACAATTGTCATTATTACTTTAGTTTTAATAGTAATAATTAAACAATATAAGAGTGAAAAAGCATTATTTTAGACCAGTTATCGACCAATTTTGAATAGTAATATGCCAAAAATGGTCGATAACCTTGACTATTTACACCATGTAGTATATAATTAATATAGGTGAAGAACAATGGAAAAATTATATAAAAGAGAAGATTATTTAAATAAGATTAGAGGCTTTTATGATGATACAATGATTAAAGTAATTACAGGTATTAGAAGATGTGGTAAATCTTATTTGTTAAAAACAGTTATAGAGGAATTAAAAGATAAAGGTGTAAAAGATAAAGATATTATTTATATTGAATTAGATAGAAAAGAATATAAAGATGTTAAAACTCCTACTGAACTTGAAAAAATCATTGATGATTTAATAAAAGATAATGATTTTAAATATCTCTTTATCGATGAAGTAGAAAATGTTAGTGATTTTGAATCTGTTGTTAATGCTTACAGAGAAGAAGGTAATTTTTCAATATTTTTAACGGGATCAAACTCATATTTACTTAGTGGTGAACTTGTAACTAAATTAACTGGAAGATATATTGAGATAGAAATGTTACCACTTAATTTTTATGAATATGTTGATATGAAAAAGTTTCTTAATAAAAGCATTAATTCTAATATTTATTTAGAATTTGAAGAATTTATAAGAAATGGCGGTTTTCCAGGTTCATTATATTATGAAAAATATGAAGATAAATTATTATATACTAGAAATGTTATAGGGCAAATTTTTGATAAAGATATTAAAAGTCATAAAAAAATAAAAGATAAAGATTTATTTGAAGTAATACAAAACTTTGTTGTAAATAATTTTGGTTCTGTTATTAGTGTAGGTAGTATATATGATTATTTAGTAGGACAAAAAATAAATGTTGATAGGAGAACTATTAAAACATATATAGAAATTTTAGAAAATGCTAAGATTATATATTCATGTGATTTATTTGATATGAAATCAAAAAAAGTATTAGAAGGAGAAAAGAAGTATTATTTAGCAGATTTAAGTATATATTATGCCTTAAATACTGATAATAGAATTAATTATGGACCTGTTTTAGAAAATGTACTATTTTCATATCTGAAAACCAAAGGTTATAGTTTAAGTGTAGGTAGAATAGGAAATTTAGAATGTGATTTTATTGCAAGACGTGGTGTATATGAGTATTTTTATATTCAAGTTACTAAAAATATAGATGATGAGAAAACTGCTGAAAGAGAATATAAACCATTTTATAAAATAAAGGAAATGTACCCTAGATATCTATTTGTATCAGACTTAGTATTACAAAGAAATGTAGAAGGTATTAAAAATGTTAATATAGTAGATTTTATTTATAATAAAGAAGATTTAAAATAGGGCTTTTAAGAGTTCTATTTTTCTTGATATAATTCTAATTGAAAGAAAGTGATTATATTGAAGATATATATTATAGGACCACCGGCATCAGGTAAAACAACTTTAAGTAAGGTATTAAGTAAAAAGTATAATATAAAAAGATATGAACTTGATAAATTAGTTTTTGATGATCTTAATAATCATATTAGAAGAGATGATAAAACTATTAAGAAAATGTTTAATGATATTTTATCTAAAGATTCTTTTATAATAGAAGATGTAGGTAGAAGTAAATTTATTGAAGGATTAGAAAAATGTGATAATATATATTATATAAGTATAAAGAAAAGTGAAGTTTATAAAAGAGTTATGAGAAGGTGGATTAATCAAAGACAAGGTAAGGAAGAGAATAATTATCCACCAACATTATTACAGTTAATAGATATGTTTAAAGTTGTTAATAGTTATTATAAGAAAGAAAAGAAAAAGCTAGATTATATAAATAAATTTAAAGAAAAAGTTATTTATTTAGATAAAGACAAATTAAATGAGTTAGAAAATAGATAAGGAGTGGAAGTTATGTCATTAAAAAATGCGAAAGAACATTTAGGAAAATATGGATTAGATAATAAAATAAAAGAATTTGATACATCATCTGCAACAGTGAAGGAAGCATCACTTGCTCTAAACTGCAAGGAAGCAGAAATTGCCAAAACACTATCATTTTTAGTAAATAATAAACCTATATTAATAGTAACAGCAGGTAATAGAAAGATAGATAATGCTAAATATAAAAGTAAATTCAATGAGAAAGCTAAAATGCTTAAAGCTGATGAGGTAGAACCTCTTATTGGTCATAAAGTAGGAGGAGTTTGTCCTTTTGGTATAAATGATGGTGTTGATGTTTATTTAGATATATCTCTAAAGGACTTTGATACAGTTTATCCTGCTTGTGGTAGTAGTAATAGTGCTGTAAAACTTACTATTAAAGAGTTAGAAGAAACATCTAATTATAAAGAATGGATAGATGTATGTAAAATAATAGAAGAAGGTTAAGTTTATGAAAAATATTTTATTACTATCTTTTTTACTTTTATTAGTAGTTATTTCTTGTAATGTTATTGTAGTAAATGGTAAAGAAACAACTTATAAGAGTCCTATAACTATTTTAAGAGCAGGTGGAGGAAGTAGTGGATCTCATTCAAGCTCTGGTGGTTCTAGTAGTAGTAGACATTATGGGAGAAGAGGTTATAGTAGTCCTATTTCTAATATTATTTCTGCTATAGTATTTATGCTTATAATATTTGCATCCACTATAATATTATATTTTAAAGTACTAAGAGCATCTTTTAATAGTAAAAGATATTTAAGACTATTAGATAATAAAGATATTACTTGGAAGTATAAAACTATTGAAAAAAGAGTAATAGAAACATTTTATATTGTAGAAGAAGCTTGGACTAATAACGATATTAGTAAAGCGAAAGAATATATGGATAAAGATTTATATGAGAACTTTAAGTCTAAACTTGAGTGGATGGATATTAATAATAGAAGAAATATCTTAAAAAAAATAAGATTAGTTAATCTAAAACCAGTATCTGTTTATGATGATAAAGATGATAATAAAGATTTGATTTGGTTTTATATAAAAGGAAAAATGGTAGATTATATTGTTGATACTAAGACAAAGAGTATAGTCAGTGGAGATACTAAAAATAAATCTTTTGTAGAGTTTTGGAAATTTGTAAAAAATGATAATAATGAATGGGTATTAAGTGAAATATTACAGGAAGATGAGAGTAAAAAAATAGGGTTATAAAATAAAAAATAGTAGTGTTTTTAACTACTATTTTTTAGTCTCCAAACATTTCAAAGATTTCACTCATAAATGATTCTCTTTTTTGTTTTCTAGGTTTTTCTTCATAATGTTTTGATTCTTTGTGAGAACTTTCTTTAACTTCCTTTTTTATATAAGCATCTTCTTTTTCCATAATTTTTTCAAGTTCTCCACGGTCTAACCAGATACCACGGCATTCTGGACAATAATCTATTTCTACACCGCATCTTTCACTCATTAGTAGAGTAACATCTTTACAAACTGGACATTTCATAAACATCTTCCTTTCTTTTTGTTTTATTATAACATTATGTTAAAATGCTAGTAAATAGTAAAGTTATACTATATAATTAATTTAGGTGATAAAATGTTTAAAGTAGAAGAGAATAGAACTATATATTTAGATGATAAAGGTAATATTTTAGGAGAAGTAGATTATCCTTATATATCTTCTAATGTTGTAGATATTAATCATACTTATGTTGATATAAGCTTAAGAGGAAAAGGTATTGCAAATCTTCTTTTAACTCATGCTTTTAATTATTTTAAAGAAAATAACATCAAAGTAAAATGTAGTTGTTCTTATGCTATTAAATGGATTAATAATCATAAAGAATACTCTGACTTAATTATTGATTTAGTTAATGTTTCATAATTAGCCCATAGTTTTCCCATAATCTTCCTTTATACTTAAATTATGAAAGGAGGAGATTATATCGTAAATATAAAAGTTATAGGCGCTAATTGTAGTAATGGTATGAAAATATTAAAAAACTTATCTAAAGTAGAACGTGAACTTGATATGGAATTTAATATTGAGAAAATAGATTCTACTTATAAAAAGAAGTATAACATAAATGTCATTCCTGCTCTTATGATAGAAGATAAAGTTGTCTCTACTGGTAATGTTTTAACTGATAGAGAGATAAAAAATTACATTAAAGAGCTTGCATAAATGAAAAGGATTCTATTTTTATAGAGTCCTTTTACTTATTAAGTATAGCATCTATAGGTTTAATCTTAGTAATTTTACTTAAAGATATAATGGTAATAATTATAGAGATGATAATAGTATAGATAAACATAATAACTGGTACTAATGGATGAGTAACTATACCATTAAAGATAAAGCCTCTATTACCGAAGATAGAATTATTTAAGATATTAATAATAATGAACCAAAGAATAATAGAAACTATATAAGAGATAATACCTACAGTTAAACTTTCATATAAGAATATTCTAATAATATCACCTTTATTGGTACCTAAAGCTCTTAGTATACCTATTTGTTTTTTAGAATAATTTATAGATACATAGATAAAGTTAGAGAATAGTAATATTGTAAATAGAATAAATACTAAAGTAACAATATTTATATATTTATTTAGAAAACTGTAGATATAAGCGAGTTGATTTATATCATCAGAGTAGGGCATGGTTATAAATAAAGTTTCACCTCTAGTGTTTTCATTATCACTAGGATATTTTCTAAATGTCTTTAAAAGAGATGTTTCATTGTCATCATATACTCTAAAGGAAGTTAATTCTTTATGAACTGCTTCACTCTTTATTTCTTCTAAATAATCTTTACTAATATAATTATCTGTTAGACTAACACCTGTTATTTTTAAATCTTTATAATAACCTTTGGTATTATAATGAGTCTCAAATGGAACAGTTAAATTATTAGTAGTAATATAATTAGTTACAAAAGTACTTAAAAGTGCATTATAATCACCACTATTATTTGCTAAATAAATATCTAACTCTTCTTTAAAACCATCAACATATTCTTGTAAGTAGCTAAGAGATACAATGACTTCATCACTGTTTAAATTAGTAATTGGTGTTATAACATCTCCATTATTGTTATATACTTTTATACCAGTAATTCCGTCTTTTAAGACTTCATCTTCATTTAAAATAGCATGGTTTAAAATCGCTTCATCTGTAGTATTAAACTTTAAATCTAAGTTTTTACCATAAATAGTATAAGCTTTGTCAGCATAATAATTAGTGTAGTCTTGTTGTATTGTTTGATTATTTAAATCACTATAACGACTGTTATCATCATCAATTATTCCTACAATAATAACATTATTTAATCCAAAAGGAAGTTCTCTTCTACTATTAACTAAATTATCATAAGAAGTAGGTTTAAAGAGATTACCATTTATATCTTTAATTCCTTTTTCCATGATATTGTCAGCAAGATATTTATGAATAACTATTTCATTATTAGTTTTGGGGATAGTACCTATAATGTTAGATAGTAGTTTATCATCTTTAATCTCTACATAGGTAGTAATAGGAATAATAGTATCTTTATCATTAATAGGTTCAAAAGATAAAATACTGTTGTTATCATAAATATAATACATAGGGTTTGCAGTTACATTATTTTCTTTTTCAAAATCGCTAATTATTTTATCAGTCATAGGAAGTTCTCTTACTTCCTCAAAACTTGGGTTAATAATATTGACATAACTAATATCGTAATAAGTTTCGTTGTTTTCTATTAATGTATCTGTTGTAAGAATATTCTTATCAAACATACTTGTATTAACAGATATTCCCATAAAGACTAAAGATATCATTGTTAAGATAATGGTAAAGAATAATTTGATTTTGTTACTTTTTAGGGAAGTTAAAGCAAAGTGTAAACACTCTTTAAAAGGGAGTCTTGATTTATTTAAAGAGAAAGTATTATCATCTTTTTCTTCAGTAGTTAAATTATTTCTAATAGCATTACCATCTTGTAGTTCTAATATTTTATCAGCATAGGTATTAGCATTCTCTAAGTCATGAGATACAACAACAACTAATTTTTCTTTACTAATTTCTTTTAATAACTTAAAAGTTTCTAAACTAGAATGACTATCCAAATTACCAGTAGGTTCATCTGCAAGTATTACTTTAGGATTTTTAATTAGGGCTCTTGCAATACCAACTCTTTGTTTTTGACCACCTGATAACTCATTAATATTTCTATATTCTAATCCTTTAAGACCAAGACGCTCTAAAAGATTAAGTATTTCTTCTTTATCTACTTTTTTTCTTAATAATTTTGCAGATAACATAACATTATCAAAGACATTATATTCTTCTAATAAATTAAAGTCTTGAAAGATAAAACCAATATAAGTATTTCTATAACTATCATAATCTTTCTCTCTAAAACTATCTATATCTTTATTATCAATATAAATATGACCACTAGTTTTACTATCTAGTCCTCCTAAAATATTTAATAGAGTACTCTTACCACTACCACTTTTACCAATAATAAATACTAATCCTTTATTACCTAAATTAATATTAATATCATTTAAAGCTTTAGTAATTTGTCCTTTTTTACTCCGATATTCTTTACTAACATTAACAAACCGTATCATAAACCTTCACCTAGTATAATCATAGCATAGTTTTAGATAAATTACTTTATATAATTTATTTTTAGATGTATTATATATCAATAACTGTAAAGCAGGGATAACTTTGCCTAAAATAAGTATAATAGTTCTTGTTTATAATGAAGAAGAATATGTTTCTACTTTTCTTGATAGTCTTATTAATCAAACTCTTGATGATATAGAAATAATTTTAATAGATGATAGCTCTACTGATAATAGTTTAAATATTTTGTTAGATTATGCTAAGAAGTATCCTAATATAAAAGTTTATCATAATGAAAAGAATATAGGACAAGGTGCATCTAGAAATAGATGATTAAGTCTTGCAACTGGAGAATATATAGGTTTTGTAGATAGTGATGATTATATTAGAAATACAATGTATGAAGATATGTATAAGTCTGTACTTAACAATAACTATCCAGAAGTTGTTACTACTGAGATATTGTTTGTAAAAGATGATGGTTATGCAAATAGAGATTTGGGGTTTTTAGCAAGAGGTAAAGAGAAAATAATTAATCCTATGCTTGATAAGAATGCTGTTATTTTTGAAAGTCCCGCTGTTTGTAATAAGATTTTTAGAAGAGATACTTTAAAAGACTTTTATTTTGTAGAAGATTCTTTATTTGAAGATATTCCTTTTAGTTATACTAAATATATGGAAGCATCTAAAGTTGTAACTGTTTCAAGTATTAATTATTTTTATAGAAGAGATATAAATAGAGGAGTATCATCTACAAATTATAGAGAAAATAGTCATATAACTGATATATTTAAAGTATTAGATAAACTAGAATCTGATATGAGAAATAGTTCTAGATATGAGATATTTAAAAGTGAGATAAAACTTATACAACTTGCTTATTCTCTTATTAGAGTAGAGGAAGTAAATAATTGGCAAGTAGATATAGATAGGAAGAACTTAGTTAAAGATGAAATGTTTTCTATGATAGAAGAGGAATATGGTAATTTAGATGATGTTGATATAGCATTATTAGAATCAAAATGCGAAATAAATATAGTAGATGAATATACTAATTATTTGGATAAAGAAAAAGAAAGGCCAAAGTCTTTATAATGATTTTGGTCTTTTTATATTAAAATATTTTCTTTTTTCTAGTATTCCTTGGTCTTTTTCCCAGTTAGTTTCTCCAATTACAATATCTAAAGAATCATCTTTTAATCCTAAGTCAAAATACGTTTTAATGTCATCTTTTAAGTTTTTTGGATTATCTTTAGCTTTTAAAACAAAATGTTCTTTTTTCTCTTTAGATGTAACAAGATTACAAATATCTTTTTTAGTACCTATTGCATCAATAGTAATAACTTTATCTTTTATATCTATTAGTTTTATAAGTTCTAGTATTGTTGCTATTTCATTTGATTTATCATCCACTTTTAATTGGCCTATAGATAGATCAATATCACTTAAAAATGCAGAAACAATATATGGAGTATTACCACCGTTAACTTTATCTCTTGTACTTTTAATCATTTTATCATCAATACTTAAATGCATGCCTTTATCTTTAACAATATCCTAGATTAGTAAAATCAGTATAGTTATTATTATAATATTAACTAATACATGTTTTTTACCTCTAATATCTCTGGGTCTTCTAAAACTTCAAAATTATTAAATAAGCTTTTCAAATCTCACATATCATTATATTATAAGAATACATGATTTTATTTACTTAAAAAATATATTGTACCAATTTTTACATATTATTTTTTAAGCGATTGCCATAACTAAAATCAAGTATATTTGAAAATCCATATAACATAAGGTATAATGATTAAAGAAAGAAGGAGTCTTATGAAATATTATTGTATAGGAATAAAAGGAAGCGGAATGAGTACCCTTGCTCAGATGTTATATGATATGGGCAATGAGGTAACTGGTTATGATGATGCGAAAGATTATAAGTTTACTCAAAAAGGATTAGAAGAACGTGGTATAAAAATCTTTTATGATAGTAATCATTCTATAGATAAAGATACTGTTGTAACAGCATCTCGTGCTTTTAGTGATGAACATCCTGAAATTAAAAGGATTAAGGAGTTAGGCCTTACTTTTAAACCATATAATGAAGTAGTAGGTGAAATAACTAAAGAATTTAACACTATTTCAATTAGTGGTACCCATGGTAAAACAACAACTACATCTTTATTAAAGCACTTATTTGAAAATACTACCTGCTGTAATTACTTTATAGGTGATGGCAATGGTCATATTGATATGAAAAAAAAATTATTAGTAATAGAATCAGATGAATTTAATCGCCACTTTCTTGCTTACCACCCAACAACTGTTATTATTACTTGTATTGAACTTGAGCATACAGAAATCTATAAAGATTTAGAAGATATTATAAAAACATTTGAAAAGTTTGCCAATAAAGCTAGAAGGATTATTGCAAATGGTGATGATGAAAATATCAGAAAGATTAACTTTAATAATGAAGTAATCTTTTATGGTGAAGATAAATCTAATGATTATATTATCAAAAACATAAAATTAGAGACTACTGGTTCAAGTTTTGATTTATATAAAAAGGATGAGTTCATAGATACCTTTAGCGTTCCTTTATATGGACATCATATGGTTATGAATACAGTAAGTGCGATAATTTGTGCTTTAGATGAAGGAGTTAGTAAAGAAAAAATTAAAGAGTTATTACCAAGTTTTAAAAATGCTAATAGACGTTTTGCAGAAACTATAGTAGGTAATACAATCATAGTAGATGACTATGCTCATCATCCAACAGAAGTTAAAGTAACTCTTGAAGCGATTAGACAGAAATATCCTGATAAAAAATTAACAGTAGTATTTCGTCCTAATACTTATTCAAGGACATCACGTTTCAAAAATGAATTCGCTGATGCTCTAAAAGTCGCTGACAAAGTATACTTAACCCCAATTAAATGTGATAGAGAAAATCCAAAAGACTATCCACCAATTAAATCAGAAGATATAATAGAACTAATACCAGGTAGCGAGTTAGTAGATGATGATACTGTTAATAAAGTAGTAAAAGATAAAGATGGAGTAGTTGCTTTCATGGGATGTGCTACTGTATCTCATTTGATTGAAAATTTCACAAAAGCATTAGAAAATATTGAATAATTTAAACTAACTGTGATATACTATAATTGTCTAAAGAAAATGATGCGGATGACTTAGTATAAAACCGACTAAAGAGACGATAAGGGAGTATTGATGATTGTCACGTTCGTGTTGAAGACCTTTCCACTGGTTAGGGATCCTAAGGACTGACTATATACACCCACCTGTACATAAGTATAGGTTTTATCGTAGATCCAAAACGTTTCTTTGGACTTTTTTATTGCATTTTTTTAAGAAATAGTGTATAATATAAGAACTTTTAAGGGGTGATATAAATGTCTAAAAAAAGAGATAAAATTGTTGATCTAGAATTAATTGATAAAGAAAAAGCTTTAGATACACAATTATTAGAAAATAAATTTAAGTTACAAACAGAAATAGATTTACCTAATATTTATTATGTTAAGACACTTGAATTAATAAGAGATATTGTTATTCTCTTACGTGATAATGAAAAACCATTACCAGATGAATTTTACAGACATTATGATTTAGTATTAAGTGAAATAGAACCTGCTATAGATGATTTAACACTAGATTCTTTAAGTCTAGTAATAGAACAGTATAAAGATATTGTAGAAATTGATAGAGGACTTAATTTTAGTAAACATTACCAACTTAAGAATAATATAAAATCAAGACATAAAGAATTTCAAAAGGTAATAACAAGTCATAAATAAAAGGGGATGAAGTTATGCAAAAAGAAAAAGTTGATAGCAAAGAAGTTTTATTAAAACATATCGCTAAAATAGATGAGTATTTTAATAATAAAGAACCTATTCCTTATGAAGAAGCTCATAATGTATTATTATTAGTAGGTATGTTATCTAAGATAAAAGAGCAAGAAAGCATATCTAAAGTTTCTAATTTAAAAGTTGGACATAATTGTTATCATACATTACAACGAAGTTATAGAATAATTTCTAAAGAAGCATCTTTTACTCTTAATAATATTACAGATAAGAATCTTGCAATTATTATAGGTCAGTTTGGAATATTACAATACTTAGAACAATATTTAGAAAAAGAAAAAGATATACCATTAAATATATTAATGGAAATGAATGCAAGAACAGTTAAGGGTATAGGTGAAAGTGAAAAAGTATTTAAGAAAATAAATCACATAAGTAGGTAAATTTACTTACTTTTTTATTTTTTTTGTTGACTTATGACAACTTGTCACATATAATGGTATAGTGACTGTTAGGAGGGAGTATAATGCCTAGTGATACATTCTTGAGATTAAATGATGAAAAGAAGAAAAAACTAATAGATGCTAGCTTTAAAGAGTTTTCTTTGTATAACTTTAATGATGTCTCTATTAATAGAATTATTAAAGAAGCTGGTATCTCAAGAGGAAGTTTCTATATGTATTTTGTAGATAAAAAAGACTTATATTTTTATCTCTTAGAACAACATTTAGAAATACTTATTAATAATATGAAAAATGATTTAATAAAGAATAAAGGAGATCTTTTTAAAATGTTTCAAAATAACATTAAAGAAGAATTTAATTCCTTTAAAAATAATAATATTAACTTCTTAAAAAAATCTTTAGAAAATGTCACTATTATGGAAGAGTCTAAGAAAACCTTTGGTTTTCGTGATAAGAGACTACTAAGAGAACTTATTCCTAACATCAATTTAGAATTACTTAATGATAATGCTAAGAAGCATATTGAAGTAATTTTTGCCATTAATATGCACCTATTGATGGTAACATTAATTAAGTTGTTAAAAAGTGATAGTCTTGATGAAGAGATACTTAAAGACTATTATGAACAACTAGATATTTTAAAATATGGGTGTGTTAAGAAGGAGGATTTATGTTAAAAACATTTAGATATTTAAAAGATAATATTTTATCAGTTATTCTAATTATTTTACTACTAATAGTTCAAGCGAACTGTGATTTAACTATACCTCAGTATACTTCTAATATTATTAATGTAGGAGTACAACAAGGTGGTATAGAAGAAGTTAATCCTAAAGTAGTTAGAAAATCTAAATTAGATGAGATTTTACTTTTTGTAAGTGATAAAGAAAAAGAAGAGATTTTATCTAATTATGAGTTAGTTACTGAAAAAAGTGATGAACATGACTATGATATCTTAAGTGAAGAGCCAGTTTATGTCATTAAAGATGAAAGTATTTCTAATAGTGACTTAGAGAAAGCTATCCTTGTAGATTATATGTTAACTAGTAAAGAGAAGGAAGCACTTAACATTCAAAATGAAATTAAAAAGGAAATGCCAGAGTCTATGCAAGATATGGCTATAATAGATATCATTAAAATGTTACCTAGTAATGAACTTAATGATATGAGAAAATCTATTAATGATCAGTTTTCTGCAATGCCAGATAGCATTATAAGTCAAAGTGCTGTGGCAGCGATAAAATTAGAATATATTGAAGTAGGTCTTGATACTGATGCTATCCAAACTAATTACATTATAATTACAGGTCTTAAGATGTTAGGACTATCTCTAATAAGTGTAACTTCAACAATACTAACAGTACTATTAGGTGCCAGAGTTGGTTCTGGTCTATCTAAACGTGTTAGAAAGAAAGAATTTAAGAAAGTCTTAAACTTTGGTACAGCAGAGTATAAAGAATTAGGTATATCATCATTAATTACTAGAAGTACTAATGATATTCAACAAGTACAAATGATGATTATTATGACGTTAAGATTATTTATATATGCTCCAATAATTGCAATCGGTGCAGTAGGTAAAGTATTTGAAACAGCCTCATCAATGACTTATATTATTTGGTTAGGAATAGTTTGTGTATTAACATTAATATTTACTTTATTTGCCCTTACTATGCCTAAATTTAAGAGAGTACAAAAATTAATAGATAAATTAAACCAAGTAACAAGAGAAATTATTACAGGTATTCCCGTAATTAGAGCTTTCTCTAATCAAAAATATGAAGAAGAAAGATTTAGTAAAGCTAATACTAACTTAAAGAAAACAAACCTTTTTGTTAATAGAGTAATGAACTTTATGTTACCAGGTATGATGTTTATTATGAATGGTATTGTAGTTCTAATTATTTGGATAGGTGCTCATAAAATCGATGAAGGTTTATTACAAGTTGGAGATATGTTAGCCTTTATTCAATACTCAATGCAAATAATTATGTCATTCTTAATGATTTCAATGTTTTCTATTATGTTACCACGCGCTAATGTTTCTGCGAACCGTATTATGGAAGTATTAGAAACAGATGAATCTATTAAAGATCCTAAAAAACCTAAAACATACAGTAAGAGAATTAAAGGTTTAGTAGAGTTTAAAAATGTTAGTTTTAGATATCCTGATAGTGATGAAGATGTTATTACAGATGTAACATTTACTGCTAAACCTGGAACAACAACAGCCTTTATTGGTTCTACTGGTAGTGGTAAAAGTACTCTTATTAACTTAATACCAAGACTTTATGATGTTACTAAAGGAGAAATATTAGTTGATGGTATTAATGTTAAAGATGTTTTACAGAAGGATTTACATGATAGAATAGGTTATGTTCCACAAAAAGGAATATTATTTAGAGGAACAATAGAATCTAATATTAAATATAGTGATGAAGATATGTCTGATGATAAGATGATAGAAGCAGCACGTATTGCTCAAGCAGAAGAGTTTATCTTATCTAAAAAAGATGGATATAAGAGTCCTATTAGTCAAGGAGGTACTAATGTATCTGGAGGACAAAAGCAAAGATTATCAATCGCTCGTGCAATCGCTAAAAATCCAGAAATTTATATATTTGATGATAGTTTTTCTGCCCTTGACTTTAAAACTGATTTTGAACTTAGAAAAGCTTTACATGAATATGCTAAAAACTCAACTATCTTTATCGTCGCTCAACGTATTAATACTATACTAAAAGCAGATCAAATTGTTGTACTTGATGAAGGTAAAGTAGTTGGTATTGGAACTCATCACGACTTAATAAAGAGTTGTGCAGTTTATCGTGAGATTGCTGAGAGTCAACTTTCAAAGGAGGAGTTAGAAAATGCCTAGAGGAGGAATGGGAGCAGTAGAGAAAGCTAAAGACTTTAAAGGAACTTTAAAGAAATTATTTAAGTATCTAAGTACTTATAAAATAAGCTTAATCTTTGTTACTATCTTTGCTATTAGTAGTGCTGTTTTCTCAATAATTGGCCCTAAAATATCAGGACAAGCCACTACTGAAATATTTAATGGACTATTAGGTAAAGTAATGGGAACTACTAATGGAATTGATTTTTCTAAAGTAGGAACTATTCTTTTAACTTTATTATCTCTATATATAGTCAGTGCAATTTTCTCTTACCTACAAGCTTTTATTATGAGTGGTGTAAACCAAAAAGTTACCTTTAATTTAAGAGAACAAATATCTCATAAAATGCATAAATTACCACTTTCTTATTTTGAAACAAAAACAACAGGAGAAATATTATCAAGAGTTACTAATGATGTTGATACCTTATCTCAAAGTCTTGATCAATCAATATCACATTTATTAACTTCTATTACCACTTTAATTGGTGTAGTAGTTATGATGTTAACAATAAGTCCTCTAATGACTTTAGTAACACTAGTAATAGTACCTATCGCTTTATTCATGATGAGTTTTATTATGAAACACTCTCAAAAATACTTTTTAAATCAACAAAAGTATTTAGGTGATATAAATGGTACAATAGAAGAAGCTTATTCTGGTCATACTGTTATTAAACTATTTAATGGAGAAGATAAGACTATAGAAGACTTTAATAAAACTAATGAAAAGTTATATAATTCAGCATGGAGAGCACAATTCTTCTCAGGAATGATGCATCCAATTATGAACTTTATTGGTAATATAGGTTATGTATTAATATCTATTTTAGGAGGATATTTAGTTATTCAAAACAAAATAGAAGTAGGTGACATTTTATCATTTACACAATATATCAGAAACTTTATGAATCCACTTGCCCAAATCGCTCAAATTGGTAATATGATTCAATCAATGGTAGCATCTGCAGAACGTGTCTTTGAATTCTTAGAAGAAAAAGAAGAAGTTCCTGAAGTTAAGAAAGTAACATACGACTTAGACAAGATGGGTAACACAGTTACTTTTGAAGATGTTAAGTTTGGTTATAATAAGAATAAAATTATTATCAATGACTTTAGTGCAAAAATGCATAAAGGACAAAAGATTGCCATTGTTGGACCAACTGGAGCAGGTAAGACAACTATTGTAAAACTATTAATGAGATTCTATGATGTTAACTCTGGTTCTATTAAAATAGATGGAGTTGATATAAAAGATATGAAACGTGATGACTTAAGAAGTCTCTTTGGTATGGTTTTACAAGATACATGGCTATATAGTGATACCATTAAAGAAAATATTCGTTATGGTAACTTAAATGCTAATGACGAAGCGGTATATGATGCAGCGATAGCATCTCACGTTGATCACTTTATTAGAACAATGCCAGAAGGATATGATATGGTTCTAAATGAAGAAAGTGATAACGTCTCAGCAGGTCAAAAACAATTATTAACAATCGCAAGAGTTATTCTTAAAGATCCAAAAATCTTGATTTTGGATGAAGCGACTAGTAGTGTAGATACGAGAATGGAACAATTGATACAGGAAGCTATGGATAATTTAATGGAAGGAAGAACAAGTTTTGTTATCGCTCATAGACTTTCTACTATTAAAAATGCTAATTTGATATTAGTAATGAAAGATGGAGATATAGTAGAACAAGGAACACATGATGAATTACTTAAGAAAAATGGTTTCTATGCAGAACTATACAATTCACAATTTGAAAGTGTTGCAGAATAGATGGATTTTTCCATCTATTTTTGTTATACTTTATTTATAAAGAAGGTGTTAAAATGAAAGAAACAGGTAAACCAATAGATAAAACTTACTTAGAATTAGATTTACCAGTACCACTAAGATATTCTTTAGAAAAGATGAAAGATACTTTAAAAGAGATAGAAAAAGGCAATATGCCTAATGACTTTGATTCTAACTTTTGTGAGTTACAAAGTGATATAAATGCAGCTGAAGTAGAAGATATGATAACTAGTGAACAAGCTACTTATTTAAGAAGTAAATATTTAGGGTTATAAGGGGGACTTAAAAATGATAGATTTTACTAATTGTTTTAGAACTAATAAAGCTTATAATGGAGCGAATGGGGAAAAAATAAGTGTTATATATAATGGCGAAAGGTATATGTTAAAATTTACAACCGAATCAAAATTTAATAAAAATATGAGTTATACCAATGCGTGTATTAGTGAATATATAGGGTGTCATATTTTATCTATGTTAGGTTTGCCTGTGCAAGAGACCTTACTTGGAACATATAAAGTAAATGGAAAAGAAAAAATAGTAGTAGCTTGCAAAGATTTTGCCAAAGACGGTTTTGTTATTCAAGACTTTGCATCTTTAAAAAACCAAATAATAGATTCTATTAGAAAAGGAAATGGTACTGACATAGATAGTATTCTGGAGACAATAGAAAAACAAACAGTAGTTGATTGTAAAATATTAAAAGAATTTTTCTTTGATACATTTGTTGCTGATGCTTTTGTTGGTAATTGGGATAGACATAATGGTAATTGGGGATTTTTATATAATGTTTTAGATGATTCTGTTAAATTAGCACCCCTTTGGGACTTAGGCAGTAGCTTATATCCTCAAGCAGATGAAAATATTATGAAGAGTGTTTTTACTGACAAAAATGAACTTAATAAAAGAATCTATAGTATTCCAACATCTGCTATTACATATGAAGGAAAACGTATAAATTATTTTGATTTTCTAAGTAGTGGTAGATATAAAGATTGTACTAACTCTTTAATTAAAATTACTAAGAAAATAGACTTAGCGAAGATAAATGAATTTATTGATAGTATAAAAGATTTAACAACTCTACAAAAAGAATTTTATAAATTTATGTTAAAGGAAAGAAAAGAGAAAATATTAGATGAAGCTTTGAAAATATTAGAAGATAAAGACATGATTTAAAATTTCTTTTACTTGAACTTACTTTAAAAAAATGCTAAACTAATTTTAGTAATTGTAGTGAGGTGATAATATGGATGATAAAACAAGATTATTTAAACTAGTTAGTAATGACCAAGCAAAGGTTCATAAAACATTACTTGAAGTATATAACTCTCTAAAAGAAAGAGGTTATAATCCAATAGACCAAATAGTAGGTTACTTAATAAGCGGTGACTTAGGTTATATTTCAAGTTATCAAGATGCTAGAAGTAAGATAAAAACAATAGATAGAAGTAAGATAGTTGAAGTTCTACTTACTAGTATGTTAAATAAATAATGAGATATTTAGGTCTAGATTTAGGTACTAAAACTATTGGCCTTGCTATTAGTGATAAAACAGGTTTAATTGCATCTTCTTATAAAGTTTTACATCATGATAATAATCCTAAAGACTGTTTAGATGAATTAAAATCTATTATAGAAACACTTGATGTTGAAGCCCTTGTTTTAGGACTACCTAAGAATATGAATAATACTTTAGGAAAAAGAGCAGAAGCTACTCTTGAATTTAAAGAGTTTTTAGAGTCTAATATAGATATTCCTATTTATTTAGAAGATGAAAGACTAACAACTAAGAGTGCTGAAGCTATTCTAATAAAAGGAGATACTAGTAGAAAAAAACGTAAAAAAGTTATAGATAAAGTAGCTGCTACAATTATATTACAATCATTTTTAGATCAAAGGAGAAAATAATATGGATGGAAAAAATCAATTTAAATTAAAAGATGAATATGGTAAAGAAACAGTATATGATGTTTTATTTACATTTGATAATGAAGAGACTAATAAAAGTTATATAGTTTATACAGATAATAGTGTAGATGATAAAGGAAATGTGCAAGTGTATGCTAGTGTATATTATCCAGGAACAGATTCTACAAAGTTAGATCCAATTGAAACAGAAAAAGAATGGCAAGTTATTGAAAAAATACTTGAAACTATTCAAGAAGAAGTTAAAAAACAAGTTGATAGTAGTGAAGATAGCACTGCTGCATAATAGTTAAGGGGATTGGCAGTATGAAGAAAATACGTATATTGGCCCTGATACTTGGTTTTATTGGGCTCTTATTAATTGCTAGTTTTATCTTTTATCAATATAATATGAGTCCTATTGATAAGAGTAGTAAAGCTGATATTGAAGTAGTAATACCTGAGGGAATGTCTACTTCTAATATTGCAAAAACTCTTTATGATAAAGGTTTAATTAGAAATGAACTTTTCTTTAAGATATATTTAAAATTAAATAATGTAGGTAGTCTTAAAGCATCTACCTATCTTTTAACTAAAAGTATGAGTCTTGATGAAATCACTGATATATTAGTTAAAGGTAATAATAGTGAAGATACTATTAGATTAACTTTTAGGGAAGGGCAAACTATTAGTGATTATGCTAAGTTAGTAGAATCTAATACCAATATAACTAGTGAAGAATTTATAAATGCTACTAAAGATACATCTTTACTTACTACTTTAATAAATGATTATTGGTTCTTAACTGAAGATATTTTAAATGAAGATATCTATTATCCTTTAGAGGGGTATTTATTTCCTGATACTTATGAATTTTCTAAAGATAATTTAACTAGTGAAACTATTATTAGAACACTTTTAGATGAAGAAGAAAATAAACTAGCTCCATATAAGGAAGAGTTAGAAAATAATAATATCCATGGTATCATTACTCTAGCTAGTCTTGCAGAACTTGAAGGAGTTAAAAGTGAAGATAGAAAACTTATTATAAGTGTTTTTTATAATAGACTAGAACAAGGTATGAATCTTGGTAGTGATGTAACAACTTATTATGCATTTAATGAAAAGATGGACTCTGATTTAACTAGTGAAATGTTTAATACTTATAATCCATATAATACAAGAAGTAGTGAAATGGCAGGTCGTCTTCCTGTTGGACCAATTTGTAATCCATCTTTAGATAGTATTGAAGCTTCACTACATCCTACAAATAGTGATTATCTTTATTTTGTAGCAGATAAGAATAGAAATGTATACTTTACAAGTAGTGCTAGTGAACATGAACGAAAAGTACAAGAATTAAAAGAAAATGGTGATTGGATATGGTAAAAAGTAACTATGCTATTATAAAAGAAATTAAAGAATATGCAATAGATAATAAAATACCTATTATGAATCAAGAAGGGATAGACTTTCTAACTACTTTTATTATTAAATATCAAATAAAAAATATATTAGAAGTAGGTACTGCTATAGGTTATTCATCAATTATGATGACTTTATGTGGACCTAATATTAAAGTTACTACTATAGAGCGAGATGAACAAAGATATTTGGAAGCAATTAAGAATATAAAGAAATTAAACCTTGAAGATCGTATTACTTTGATATTTAATGATGCTTTAAAGACTAAAATAGAAGGAAAATATGATTTGATATTTATAGATGCTGCTAAGGCTCAGAATATTAAATTTTTTGAATTATTTGAGAGAAATTTAAAGGATGGGGGATTTATTATTACTGATAATATGTATTTTCATGGACTTGTTAATAAGAGTGAAAAAGAGATTAAAAGTAGAAATGTAAGAGGTATAGTGAGAAAAATAAAAGATTATATTACTTTTCTAAAAAATAATGATAATTATAATACAACAATATATGATATAGGTGATGGTATTGCTGTATCAGAAAAGAAGACTAGAGGAGGTGTCTAATATGTTTATTTTAGCAACAGCAGATGCATGTAGTGATTATGCATTAGCTAATATTTTATCATTAACACAGTTAGCTTTTCAAATTATTTGTATAGCAGTACCTATTATCTTAATATTTAGTTTAATCTGGACTATTGTTAAAGTTATAACTGATCCAGATCAAAAACATTTTATTAGAAAAATAATATCTCAAATAGCAGCAGCAATTATTGTATTCTTATTACCTACATTAGTTAACCTAATTATGGCATGGTTACCAGATGGCGGTATGAATATAGGTTCTTGTTGGCAAAAAGCAAGAGAAACAAAAGGAGAACTTGGTATAATATTACCAGTGGAAGAAATAAATAGATAGAAAGAAGGTAAAAAATATGGGAAGAACATGTTTGCAATATATTACCTTGGGTGGAGCAATTTAGTTACTTTTTCTCTTGACTTAATCTATCTATTATGATACTTTATAGATAGATGGGAGACTTATAAAAAGATGGGGGAAAGGAGATAAAATGAAATTTTTGAAAAAACTTTGAATTTTGTAAATTGAAGTGATTTTTGATATGAATATTTAAAATCCGTCTAGAGAAAATAGTAAATTGAAGACTTATTTTTCACAAATTTTAAAAATTGCCTTTTTGCATTAGTTTTTTACTTATGTTATTACTATTGCAGAAGGGAGGAACTTTATGAATAAAACACCAAGATTTATATCATTAATGTCAGATACAACTGCAAAAGCACTAATTAAAGATGATCATTATAGATGGTTTTATGAAGATGTAATTAAGTTTAAAACAGGTGTTGACTTGAAAGGGTATCAGTTAATGGATCCGGAACTTAATACTGGTAATAAGGGTAAAGATTATAGATTGGATTTAATCTTTATTAATAAGACTAAGTTATTTAACTTAGAATTAAATCAATTTGTTTATCCACATACCTTTATTAAAAGTCTTAAATATGCTTTAAGATTAGCAGGAAATGGCTATATCAAAGGACAACAATATTATCAAAGATTTGTAACTCAACTTAATCTAAACTATAAAATAATGAGTGATAAAGTAAAAAGAAGATACCAGGGAGACTATAAGTTAGAAGATTGTAAATATAAAGATAAACTTAAAGATATAAGAGTAGTAACAACAAATTTATTAGACTATAAAGGAATAGTCTATGATGGTACTAACAAATATGAAACGTTCTTATCTATGTTAACAGCAGAGTCTTATGAAGAGATGGAAAGAAAAGTAGGAGATTTAAAGGAGGGAAGAATAATTATGGAAAAGTTAAAAGAATTAGGATTAGATGATGAATTTGGTGCAATATATGATGAAGAGATAGTTCATAAGATGGAGATTAATTCTGCGAGAAGTGATGGCAGAAAAGAAGGTGCTAGTAATGAAAAAAAATCTATTGCTAAAGCAATGTTAAAAGCAGGAGAAAGTGTTAGTAAAGTTATGAGCTACACTGGTTTAAAGAAAAAAGAAATAAAAATGTTAATGTAAAGCAAGAAGGTTAACATAATGAGAAGATTATGTTAATAATATATTACCTGAGGGGGGTGCTTAAATTACAGAATGGTAGTTTAAATATTACTTTCTTTCATTATGACTTAAAAGAATAGAGGATAATTCTATTCTTTTTTGAGTGCATTAATGAAAGGAGTAAGTTATAAAGAAGATATTATTAGAAACAAGTTTTAGTAAGATATATATAATAGTAATGATTATAGTAACTCTATTAATATTAGGAGGATATTTTTCTTATGCAATGTTTACAGTAAGTAAGGAGAAGAGTAATGCTATAAGTATAGTAACAGGTAATCTAACCTATGAATTATTAGTATATGATAAAGAAACAAATACCTTAACAGTATCTGCTAATAGTAGACAAGACTTTATAATAACACTTAATAATCCTAATAATAGAGTAGCAAGATTTAACTTTTATTATGTAGGAGACTTACCTGATGGAATAGACATTGGCTATATAGTCAATTATCTGTTTAAATAGATAATTTGTCATTGAACTTGAAAATACATCTTAGTACTTTCTTTTTTTCTTTTCTTATCTTATAATACTAGCAGGAGTTGATTAAAATGAACGTACTTGTAACAGGTAGTAGTCGAGGACTTGGTAAATCTATTATATTGGAATATGCTAAGAATGGTTATGATGTAGTTATTAATTATAATAATAGTGAAAAAGAAGCTTTAGAATTAAAAAAATATGTAGAATCTAATTATAAAGTAAAAGCTTTAGTAATTAAATGTGATATATCTAAAGAGAGTGAGATTGATTCTATGATAGAAGAAATTTATAAAGAGTTTGGTCATCTTGATATCTTAATTAATAATGCTTCAATTGACTTAGATCAAGACTTTACTCTAAAGACTAAAGAAGACTTTATGAAAACATTAGAAGTTAATCTTGTAGGAACTTATCTATTATCTAAAAAAATAGGACTTAAAATGTTAGAAAGAAAGACTGGTAATATTATTAATATTTCATCTAATAATGGACTTGATACACCATATCCAGAGTCTATTGATTATGATGCTTCTAAAGCAGGAGTTATTTCTTTAACTCATAACCTTGCTAATTATTTCGCTCCTTATATTAGAGTAAATGCTATATGTCCTGGTTGGATTAATACTGATATGTCTAAAAAAATAAGTAATGAATTTAAAGAAGAAGAACTTAAGAAAATACTACTAGGACGTTTTGCAGAGCCTGAAGAAATAGCAAATCTTGCCTATTTCTTAGGAAGTGATAAAGCTAGTTATATAAATGATTCTATTATTAGAATAGATGGAGGTGTTAGAAGATGAGTGAAGAGTTAATTAAAAAAATAGATTTAAAGATTAAAGATGAACTAAGTAAGATAGATGAATTAGAAAGAATAAATAGTGAAAAAGTAATGAATGCCTTTATTAAAGAACAAGTCGCTGAAACTGATTTTAATGCTACTACTGGTTATGGTTATAATGATGTAGGTAGAGATAAATTAGAAAGAATATATTCTGATATCTTTAAAAGTGAAGATGCCCTTGTTCGTAATCAGTTTATCTCAGGTTCTCATGCTTTAACTGTCGCTTTCTTTGCCTTACTTCGTCCTGGAGATACTCTTTTAAGTATTACAGGTAAACCTTATGATACTATGGATGAAGTTATAGGACTTGTAGATAATCCGTCATCTTTAAAAAGCTTTGGTATTAATTATAAGCAAGTAGATTTAGTTAATAATGACTTTGACTATGATAAGATTAAAGAAGTTATTACAACTAATAAAATTAAAGTAATAGAAATCCAAAGAAGTAAAGGATATTCTACTAGATGCAGTCTTACTATTGACAGAGTAGAGTCTATTATTAGTTTTATTAAATCTATTGATAAAGATATCATTATTATGGTAGATAACTGTTACTGCGAATTTGTTAGTAGTAGAGAACCTATAGAAGTAGGTGCTGATATTGCTGTTGGTTCTCTTATTAAAAACTTAGGTGGTGGTATTGCCCCTAATGGTGCATACATCGTGGGCAGGAGTAATCTTATTAATGCCTGTGCCGAACGCTTAACTCTACCGGGGGAAGGAAAAGAAGTAGGACCATCATTAGGTATTAATAAACAACTATTCCAAGGACTATTTCTTGCACCTAGTGTTATCTCATCATCCCTAAAAACTGCAATATTTACCTCTTGTTTATTAGAAGAATTAGGTTATAATGTAGAACCTAAATATAATGAGAAAAGAGCTGATATAGTTCAAAATATTATCTTTAATGATGAGAAACTCTTGATTAAATATACTCAGGGTATTCAAATGAATTCTCCAATAGACTCTAACTCTCTACCTATACCTGATGCAATGCCAGGTTATACTGATAAAGTAATTATGGCAAGTGGTTCATTTACTCAAGGCTCATCTATAGAACTTTCTTGTGATGGACCATTAAGAGAACCTTATATAGCTTATCAACAAGGTTCCTTAACTTATACTTATGGTCGCCTTGCTGTTATAAAAGCTGTTTCTAATTTAGAGTCATAAAAGAACATCTTCCTTCATAAAGTGTAATAGTAAAAGGGAGGAAGCAAATGATTAATAAACAAAATTTATGGTTTTTAACTCTTTTTAGTCTTATCTTAGTCCTTAGTGTTTATTATATAACTATGCCTAATGACTTACTTATTGCAAGTTCTTCTACAGAAACTAAAGAAGAGGCAAAAGAAAAAGATAATAATACTGATACTACTGACGAAAATACTATTAGTGAAGTAGATGAAGCTGATAGCTTAACTGCCCTAAGAGTAAGTCTAGATGAAGAACGTGATAAAGAAAAAGAAGAATTAAAGACTACAATGACTAAAGAAGATGCTACTACTGATGAGAAAAATAATGCTTATGAACAGTTAAAATATTTATCAGTAATAGAAGGAGAAGAAGAGAAATTAGAAAAACTAATTAAAGAAAAACATAAGCTTGATAGCTTTGTTAAAGTAGATAATAATACTATTACAGTAGTCGCTGCTAAGAAAAAACATGATGTAACCCTTGCTAATAACATCATGAGAACTATACAAGGAGAGTATGATACTAAAAAAACTATAACAGTTAAATTTGAGGGTAACTAGTTCTTTTATCTACAACAAATATTCCTTTTCTCATAAACTACTATTGAGTACGTCAAGAATTAGGAAAGGGGATAATTATGAGAGGAATATTAACAACAAGAGAAAAAGAAGTCTTTACTCTTTTAGTAAGTGGTCTTTCTACTAAAGAGATTGCATCATCTTTAAATATTAGTGAAAAAACAGTTAGGAATCATATTTCTAATGTTATGCAGAAGCTTGGTGTTAAAGGAAGAGCTAATGCTGTTATAGAACTATTAAAATTAAATGAAATTACTTTATAAAAAGTACTAAACAAGTACTTTTTTTTATATAATTTACTAGGTGATTTTATGATTCGAAAGAAAGCTTTAAGGAAAATATTTATTACTACTATGAGTTTATTTATTATTATGACTATCTATTTAATACCCTTAACAGAAAAGACACTTGAAATTAATTTAGAGTTTGAATATATAACAGATCTTGCTAATTCATCTATATACTTATTAGATGAAAATAACTATTTAGTTAAAATTAAAGTATTACTTGATGAAGAATTATTAGAAGATAATATAAAAAATATTATAAGTAATTTAACTGTTAGTAGTAATAGTAAATTTCCTGATAAATTGAATGCTATTATACCTAAGAATACTAAATTAAATAATATTACTATAGAAGACGATATAGTTACTTTAGACTTTTCTAAAGAACTATTAAATATAAATGAAGAGTTATCTACTAAATTAATAGAGTCTATTGTCTATTCTATAACAGAGTTAGATAGTATAACTAAAGTAAATATAATGGTTGAATCAACTCCTTTAGAAACATATCCTAATAGTAATAAAAAAATAATTATGCCTTTAACTAGGGATATAGGTATTAATAATGAATATACTTATAATACTTTAGATAATATTACTAAAGTAGTTATATATTATGGTGAAGATATAAATAATGATATTTATTATGTACCAGTTACTAAGTATTTAAATAATAATGATAATAAAGATAAGATAGATATAATTGTTGAAGAACTTACTACTAGTTATATTTATGAAGATAATTTAAGAAGTATTTTAAATGAGAATGTAGAGTTGATTGATAAAGAAATAATAGATGAAGACTTATTAATTTTAAACTTTAATAGTGCTTTATTTGATAATAATAGCACTATTAAAGAAGAAGTATTATATACTTTAAGTTATTCAGTTTTCTCAAATTATGATGTTAATACTATTAGTTTTAAAGTTGATAATAAAGATATAGAAACTGTAAAAAGAAGCAGTTTAACATAAAAGTTGCTTGAAAGATAAAAGTAATAATGTTATACTTTAAATATAACGTAGGTGAGAAAATGAAAGAAAAAAGAAATAAAATAATGATAGTAGTTATATTAGTTGTTTTAATTGTTCTAATAATTGCTTTATCATATGCTGCTTTTAGGTTTACTGGATTAGGACAAAGAGAAAATGTCGTTACTTTAGGTACATTAGAATTAACTTTAAATGAAGGTACTACTATTAATCTAGAAGATACTTATCCTTTAACTGATAGTGAAGGTTTAGCTTTAGACGGATATAGTTTTACCTTAGAAAATACAGGTACTGCTGATGTTGATTATGTTATCTATTTAGATAATGTTGCTATAGAATCTCCTGATGTAAAATTAGATGATATGTATTTAAAATATAGTTTAGATAAGAATGATAGCGTAGGAACTGCTGAGTTTTTAGAAAGTTTAGGAGAAGATGGTTCTAGAATACTTGATCAAGGAACATTAAAGAGTGGAGAAGAAAATAGTTATGTTTTAAGAGTATGGCCTACTATTGAAGTAGATGGAGACTTTGGAGGTCAAGTTTGGAAAGGAAAACTTAGAATAACAGGAGACCAAGTTAGATAAGAAAGTATGAATTTTGTAAATTGACTCTCATTTTGGGAGCCAATTTTTTAGGAATACTTTAATGTTTTGTATAAAGAAGAAATAATACAAAAAAATTGAAGAGTTGGTTAGAGTGACAGATAAGCAAAAAAATTGCTAAAAATCTTCTTAATATGAATCTGTCTATTAAAGATATAATGAAAGCGACAGAAAAAAATAATGTCATTGATGTAAAGATAAGAAATAAATGCTTTACTTACTTATTTATCTTGTGGTAATATTAAGTAAACAAGATAGAAGAAAGAAGGTAGAAAATATGAGAAGATTGTGTTTACAAAATGTTACCTGGGGGGGGCTTATTTTAGTAAGTATATAAGTAGTATAGTTACTTTCTTTCATTATGATATAAGAGCAGGATAGAGATGTTCTGTTCTTTTTGATGTGTGAGAAAAATAATGAAGGAGAGGTAGAAGATGAAGAAACGTGAAAATATTATAATAATAGTAGTATTAGTAGTAATGATAGTTGCGATAATAGGAGTAAGTTATGCGGCCTTTAGTTATAGTAAAACAGGAACAAAATTAAATAGTATAACAACAGGTTCAATAACAATGACATATGAAGAGACAGATAATACAATAAGTTTAAGTGGAGCATTACCAACAACGGATGAGACAGGTAAGGTAAGATTAAATTCTGGAGAGTACTTTGATTTTACAGTAAGTAGTAATATAGTAGGAGATGTAAATATAAATTATGAGATATCTGCTAAGGATGTAACAACTAGTGATAGAAAGATAGATGGTTCTAATATAAAGTTATATTTAACAAGATTAACAGATGATGGAGAAGAAGAGTTAATGACACCAGAGACTTATAATGAAGAGAGTACATCTAATAGTTTTACTGGAAGACCATCAGGAGAGATGAGTTTATATACAAGTAGTATGAACTCTAGTGAATCTAATAATTATAGACTAAGAATGTGGGTAGATGAAGATTATAATCCTCAAGGAGATGGAGGAAATCTACAATTTAGTGTCCAAATAAATGTGTATGGATTAGATGGTAATCCAGAAGATTTATTACCAACAGTATCAGAAAAACTATTAGCAAGTAATTTAGGTGATGGAAGCACCTATGATGATGGAGTTGATACGTTTATAACCGGAGAAGATCCTAATAACTATATATGGTATAGTGGAAAGTTATGGAGAGCGGTGTCTGTTAACAAAGAAGCGAATACTACTAAGTTAGTAACTCAGTGGAATATAAGTGCAACTACTTATAATGCAAGTGGTAATACTGCATTTGAAGGAAGTTATATGGAAGAGTGGTTAAATGATACGACAGTAGATGGCTTCTTAGGTAATTTAAGAGATTATGAAGACTTTATTATTACTGATGCAGTATGGGATGCGACATTAGATGCCACTAGTCTAGGAAGTATAACAAGACCAAATGGAACAACAACAGTAAGCAAAGCCGTGGGGCTTTTAAATGTATATGAATATCAGACAAGTTATACAGGAACTAAATATGGTAATGGCTATTTAAATAATGGACTTAATTGGTGGACTTTAACACCACGTAGTTCGTCTACCGTGCGTTTCGTGAACAACTATGGTAACGCGCGCAGCAATGCTTCGGCCAATTCGTACGGTGTCCGGCCATCAATAAATCTAAAATCTAGCGTTCGTATCGTAGATGGTAATGGAACAATAGAAAATCCCTAT